>NZ_NOYE01000013.1:0-12099 GCF_002258285.1 Rhodococcus sp. 06-418-5 | reverse complement strand
TGTGGGTTGTCATCCGATATGGCGAGGCTTACTGGATTGACCTGCGGTCCGCCACATTCGCGGGATGCAACGGCCGATGATTCTTCTCATCGAATGTGGCGGTTCCCTCGCCACAGTTCACCCCGTCAGATCAGCCACAGCCGCCAGTGAGATCGCGGTTGCTAACCCGCTGGCCATTCGATTCGGTACTGATCGGAGACTTGCTCATGGTCGCGGTAGAGCTGCTTGCGTTTGCGTGTCGAGAGCCGGTCGCCGAAGACGATGCCGTTGATGTGGTCGGTCTCGTGTTGAAGGCAGCGGCCGAGGGTGCCACCTGCTGTGATCTCGATCAGATCGCCGTATTGGTCCTGTCCTCTGCAAGTGGAGAACGCGGGTCGTGCCAGGTCTGCGTATGCGCCGGGAAGGGAGAGGCACCCTTCACCGTCGTCGACGAGCCGTCGATCATTGGCTTCGGGAAGGTCGACGACCGGGTTGCAGACGACGCCGGTCTGCCGTGCCCCGATCTCGTCGGAGCAGTCGTACACGAACACTGCGAGGTCGATACCGATCTGCTGGGCGGCGAGACCTGCACCGTCGGCGGCAGCGTTGGTCGCGAACATGTCGCCGAGGAGGTTTTGTAAGTCGGTGCCGAAGTCGGTTACCGGTCGCGCTGGCGCGTGAAGGACAGCGGTTCCCCAGCGAATTATCGGTTGTGCGGTACCGAGGCGTAAGAGTTCGGAGACAGGCATGAAGTTCATGGTCCGCTCTGGGGCGTACACACGGCAAGAAGGGACGTGGCTCGGAGCATTGTCTTCTCAGACCCGTGTCCGTCGTGTGGTCTGTCGTCCCATGTGACGGAGTACGTCGGGCTGAGCGAGATCGGCTCCGGGACAAATCGATCCGTTGCTGGTCACGCCCATTGCGACGTCGGGGTTCAGATGTAGATCGCGATCGGAAGCACAGTGAACGATGGTCCCTCGATCTTCGCTGAAAATTTGAGATCGATGGGCGGCGTGTCTGTGCCTTCATCGAACAGGTTCCGTAGCTGTTGCTGGTGAGGCACCGAACTGCCTACGGAATCAAAGAGCTGGTCGAAAACGGATACCACGAAGTCCGGGTTCAGGCGTTTGAGGATCTTGTTCCTACCGAACACGGGTACGTCTTCTTCGAGCGGCGTGATGACTTTGCCCAGAACAGTGAACCGTCCGTCCAGCAGGCGATCCTGATCATCGGTGATGAAGTGTGCGGCGTCACAGACCGTGACTGCGGTGAGGTCTTCTCCTAGGTCACAGTAAAATTCACGTGTGTTCTCACTGCGAAAATCAGTACGTACCGCGCGGGTGGCCGCGTAGGCAAGGTCTGCCTGCCGTGTGGCCTCCTGCTCGGAAACTTCCCAGTCGTACTTCAGCTGCGCAATATCGAAATTGTCATCATCGACATGTGGGCGCGCGGAACGACGCACGAAGAATTTTGTGGCCGCGGCAACGAGATCGGGGGTGGCGATGTCGAGGAGCGCGTTGATCTCGTTGGCCCTGAATCGTCCGGTGAAGACGACGATCTCGCCGCCCATGAGTCCGTCAGCATCCTCTTTCGCATCTATCTCGATTATTTGTCCGGCAAGTCTCTGCTTGAGAAGCTGCAAGTAATAGGCCAAATCGTAGGAGTACTGGCGTCGTGCGGTAGCCGCTGTTTCAGTTCCTTCGTTGCTGGTCTTACCCAATGCGCCGTCGAGCGATCCCTCGAGTCCGCCAGCGACCGGAAGGGCGGCCTTGGCTGCCAGGTTTGCGCCCCCAGATTTGGTCTGTGTGTTCCCGGAGCTGTCTTTTCGGGTCGACTCGGACTCGCCGGACACGAGTAGGCCCTCGTTGAGGAGCTCCTGCAACAATCCGCCCACGAAGTCCGGATTCTGGTAGATCACGACGTGAGGATTGGAGGCTGCTGAATTGGTTTCGGTCACGGTCACATCCTGGTAGTCGTGTACATCGATCGGACAGGTTCAAGGGCCTAGGGACCCGGCCCTATCTGCAGACGACCGGTGACCGTTCGACATTTGCAGTCAGCTGGCGGAAGGGATGGCGGTGGCTCGAAAGTCGATGGTCTCATCCGGCATTCGCGGTCTGCTCCGGCACCATCAGCGGAGTCAACCCAGCGCTGGCGAGCTGTTGCTGACCACGCGGCGAGAGTTTCACGGCGCGTGATGTCCCGATGCGGTGAACCCATCCGTTGTCGAACAGCAAGGTGCACAGTCGTTTCCCGAGTTCGCCGGCGAGATGGAAACGTCGTTCGGTGGAGTCCATGCAGGGCATCGCCGGGTGCGTGGAGGCATCGCGCATTCCCCACGAACTGAGCAAGGTGTTGCCGTCATCTGTGAGCTGCCAATCGGGGCCGAGATGGCCGCGACGATGGAGCTGTTCGGTCAGGCCGACTCCGAACTGGCCGGCGAGGTGCTTGTAGCAGGTTCGCCCCGCCCGGACCTGATCGTTGCGTTTGGAGACCCGCAGTGACGGTGTCGACGGGACCGGTCCTTGGGCGATGACGCCCAAGCTTTCGATGACGTGGGCGACTTCGTCACCGGCGAGGCGCAGGTAGCGATGTCGGCCTTGCCGTACCTCGTCGACGACACCTGCCGCGATGAGTTTGTCGAGATGCTTGGACACCGTCGGTGCGCCCAGCCCGGTGTAGGTGGTCAGCTCCGTGGCCGTCCACGCCAGGCCGTTCATCAGAGCGGCGCACATCGCCGCCCGCGATGGGTCGCCCAGTACCGCGGCGACCGACGCGATGTCGGGGAGCGCCTCGGGAAATGTTCGGTCCATCCGTCCATTGTGACCCTGCTGATTGTTCGCCGGGCGGCGAACTGTCCGTGATCCAGGTTGGTGAAGTCCATCACGCCAGATACTGGAGGGGATCAATGACGCTTTCATCGCAACTTCTCGATCATCGGCTGTCGTTCCGGGGGGATTACGACGATGACTTCTACTGGGAACGGTCGACCGGAACCTCGGGTGGCTGGGGGATACACCAGCCGAGCAGCGCGAGCGTCAGACCAAGCTCCGTGATGCGGTCATCGGGATCGTGGGAACCGGTGGCATTGGCGGGGCAGTAGCCGCGCGGCTCGTCCGGATGGGTGCGTGCAATCTCAAGCTCGCCGACCCGGATCATTTCGATCTGACGAACGTCCAACGCCAGTTCGGCGCAAGTAGGGAGACCATCGGCCGGAACAAGGCCGAGGTCGTTGCCGAGCAGATCTTCGACCTCACCGGTGATGTCAATATCGACGTCTATCCCGAGGGGATCACACCGGAGTCCGCCGCCGAGTTCATGGACGGCTGTGACTACGTGATGGATCAGATGGAGTTCTTCCAGATCAAGAACCGTTACGCGCTGCATCGAGCATTCCGAGCGTCCGATCGGTGCCGGTTCATGTTCAAGATCCCGACCGTGGCGCACTCGACCATCATCTTCACCTACACCAAAGACTCGATGCCCATCGAAGAGGTCTACGACCTCGACGAGGACGCCGAGTTCACCCCAGACGTCACTCGCCGACTGATGGAGCGAATCATGCCCGAGTACCAGAACTTCCCCTCGGCGCAGACTCTGGACGAATGGTTCGTGCAGAACCAGAAAATGCCGATCTTCGGCGCATGCCCACCACTCGCCGAAGGTGTCCTCGTCGAGCGGCTGGCCCAGGAGATCATGGACTTACCCGGCCGCACGCCCCTGCCAGTGCAACCCGGCTACGCGTTGTTCGACACCCTGACCTGGACAGCGAAGACGGTCGATCGCGCGTGGTGGGCCAAATGAGCGACACACGCGTGGTGCTGTTCACCGAAACGAACTCCCTGTTCGGCGCTCCGCTGTTCCACCGGCTGCTCGAGCATCCCGATGTCGACCTGACAGCATTGGTCGTACGAGAAGAAGGCCGGCTCTGCGACTACTACATCGACGACGACGAGCAGGTCGACCTCGCCGACGAGGGTGCCAAGCACGGAATCCGCGTCCTGCGGCCACGGGATCTCGAGTCACCCGACGTGTTGACCGAGCTACAGGCGCTCGAACCGGACTTCTTCCTCGTCGGCAACTACCAGAAGCTGCTCCGCACCCCGGTGCTGCAGATCCCTCGGGTGGACACCATCAACTTCCATCCGAGCCCGCTCCCGAAGTACGCCGGCCTGGCTCCGTTCTACTGGATGGCCGCAGCTCGCGAGACCGACGGCGGGGTATCAGCGATCCGGATGAACGAGGCACTCGACGACGGCCCGATCGTCGCCCAGCAGCTGTTGCGGCTGCGCGGAGACGAAACCGAGCGCGAAATCCGTGATCGTCATTTCGAGGCGTCGTGGCGGCTGTTCGACCTGGTGCTGCCGACACTGATCGACCGCAGCTACCGGACGGTGGAACAGGACCCGCAAGAGCGCACGTACTTCGGCCGGCCACCGATCGAACGGCACGGCACGGGTCGTGTGGTCGGGGACGTCAGCTATGCCTGAGTCTCGGGTACGGCAGCGACTGGCCGAACGGGGGGTGGAGTTGCCGGCGTGCTGGTCCCTACCACCCGACGCCGACATTCCTGCGGACTTCGTCGTCGTCGACCAGGGCATCGCATACCTGTCCGGGCACCTACCCACGGACCTCGACGGGTCGGTCACTGCGCTGTTCGGCACGGTGGGCGGAGAGATCGATTTGGGTCAGGCGCAGGACCTCGCGACAGCTGCCACGTTGAACTTGATCGCGACGTTGGAGGCCGCGATCGGGGACCTCGACCGGGTGCAGAAATGGTTGCGTGTGGACGGGCTGGTCAACGCGGCTCCCGACTTCACCGACTACCCGGCCGTGTTCAACCCGGCGTCGAAGCTACTGGTCGAGGCGTTCGGATCCGAGGTGGGTCGACACTGCCGCCTCGCGTACGGCGCGGCCGGCCTTCCGTGGAACGCCCCGGTGGAGATCGCGGCGACGGTCCGCGTCGCCTGAGAACGGTCCCTCGAAAGTTCGTCGGTCAGCGAAGCTTCGGTCCGAGACGATGAGAATATGACTCGAATCGTATCGGCGCGAGGCGCACTGCTAACCCTGATGTGTGTAGGAATGTTCCTGGTCCAGCTAGATGTGACCGTGGTCAACGTGGCTCTGGTCAGCATCGGGGACCAACTGCACTCCGACACCGCAGGACTTCAGGCCATCGTCGCCGGATACACCGTCGCCCTGGCCGCAGTGCTCCTCCTCGGAGGTTCGCTGACCGACCGCTTCGGCACCAGGGCGATGGTCCTGACCGGTCTCATCGCATTCCTGATCACGTCACTGTTCGCGGGTGCAGCGCCCAATCTGGTCGTGCTGGTCATCGCACGAGTGCTGCAGGGCGTCGCCGCGGCGATCCTGTTGCCGAGCACTCTTGCGGTGGTCAACCAGACATTCGTCGACAAGGCCGACAAGGCCCGCGCGATCGGCATCTGGGCCGGCGTCTCGGCCCTCGCTCTCCCCGCGGGCCCGCTGCTGGGCGGGATACTCACCGAGCAAGGTGGATGGCGGTCGATCTTCTGGATCAACGTTCCCATCATCGCTATCGCGCTCGTCGGGTGCGGCCGTCTGCTTCCGCGGTCGACCGGCCGGGAGTCCGCCCCGGTCAACATCACCAACATGGCGGCACTCTCCGCCGCATTGACTTCGCTCGTTGCTGCCGCCATTCTGACGAGCCCGCCGTGGCGCATCGGAGCAGCAGTACTCGCGGTGATCGCGATCGTGTTCGCGGTCCGCCTCGAGCGGACCTCGTCGAACCCGATCGTTCCTGCACCGCTGCGAACGCGGGCCGAATTCCGGACAGCGACCGTGGTGTCGGCGGTGATGAACTTGGTGGGGATCGGGATGGTGTTCGTGTTGTCGCTGTATCTGCAGACCGTCCGAGATCGAAGTCCGCTGGCCGCGGGTATCGAAATGCTCCCACTGTTCGTTCCGCTCGCGGTGTGCGCGCCACTGACCGGGCGTTTGGCCGCCCGCGTGGGAACCTACATTCCGATCGTCAGCGGTCTCGCCATCGGCACGGCCGGGTGCATCGTCCTGTCGACCGTGACCAGCTCGAGCTCCTACCTGCTGCTCGCGATCGGTATGGCCGGCCTCGGGCTCGGCATGGGACTGCTCACGCCCTCAGTGGTCGCAATGGCGATGCAGTCCGCGCCCCCCGAACTGTCCGGAATCGCGTCCGGCATCAACAACACAGCCCGCCAGGCGGCCGGCGCGGTCGGCGTCGCCCTCTTCGGAACCTTGGTCGGATCGGGTCGAGTACCCAGCGAATTCGATCACGGTCTCCGGCTGTGCGCGATAATTTCGGTCGTCCTCTGGCTGGGCGCGATCGCGTTCGCGACACTGAACCGCACACCGACCCCCGCGAACACAGTCGCAGCCTGACGCCCGCACACCGGCCATCGCACTTCGGTGCCGAATCCGCCCAGCCGACTGTGCAATCACCCTCGAATTGGGAGAATTGATCGATGCCCGCGTCCCCCGAACAAGCTTCCTACGTCTTCCGCGAGTGGCACAAACGCACCATCGAACGCGACGCAGCAGCCCTGTCACAGCTGTACGCAGACGATGCAATCCTCGAAAGCCCGCTCGTACCAGTGTTGTTCGAGCAGAGTTCAGGTCGGATCGAGGGTAGGGCTGCGCTCGACAGATTTCTGCGGGAAGCAACGCGGCGGCGGCCCGATGAGAGCGAGCTACCGTCGTTGCACCGATCCGGTAGCTATCAATTCGACGGCCATCGCCTGATCTGGGAGTACCCACGCGAGACGCCCGGCGAGGACCAACTCGACCTGGTCGAGGTCATGGAACTCGACGGCACCCGCATTACCCGGCACCGGATCTATTGGGGTTGGAATGGTATTGCGCACATAGCAAGGCCTTGACGACGCGCTCGCAGGTTCAGCAGAGGGCGGGTGTCGGACCCACGGCGGATCCGACATGTGTAGCACGGACATGTGGAAATACAGGCCCTCATCGCCAGCAGTCCGCGGTTGCGGACGGTAAAAATTGCTTGGTCGCCGAGACACACGGAACGATGCAGGACCGAGCTGACCCGTCTTATCTGAAGCGGTGAAGCTCGGGCAGGATGGCGTTGGCGAAGCGAGGGTTGTAGGGATAGTGGCTGTCGACTCGCTTCCAATGCTGGTCGCGGATATCACGAAATAAGTTGCGGTGCCGCATAACCCACTCTTTGAGTGGGTCACCCTGGTAGGAGTAAGCGAGCTGGTCGCCGAACTTTCTCGACTGACCGAGACGCCGCGCAACGAGCCGATAGAACGACACCAAATCGAATCCGTGAGCCATCGCGAGATGCCGACGCCACCGGAGATCGCAGAGGATGTCGGCGAGTGCGACAGCTTCGGGCATCACCAACAGGGGTGTAGTCGAATCCGCGGACGGCAGTGTTCGAGCCCGTCGGTCCCAGCGGGCGTGCAGATGGTCGAACCCCGCCGGCCGCCCGGTGCGCCGATCCTGGTGATGCCACCGTGTGACGATTTCAGCGGTGCACCAGAGCTGTTGGCGCGTCCATGTGTCGTCGGCGGCGAGAAGCAACCGGCCCAATCGCCGGTGGGCGGTGATGATCTCGACATTGCAGGAGAGATCGACCTGATCCGGACGTGTGCGCGTCGTCTCGACCCAGCGATGGTGGCGACGGCAGATCGAATCGGCTACGCCGGGATGGACTCGGATGTTCGGATGACCGGGGATCCGGGAAATGCAGCGCTGGCAGTGCCCTCGAATAGCCGAATCCTTGTACACGCTGATCAGCGGCACCGTGGCGCTGGACAGGCGAACATCCGCGCGGGGAGTCTGCACGCTGGGTAGTGCCAGTCGCAGTCGAGCGGCGGCGCGCCCGGTCAAAGTTTCCAACCTGGCCAGGGCGAGTGTGTTCAGGGTGAGGTCGTGATGCTCGAGCATCCCGGCGCGGACGTTGCTGATGACGGGCTCACCGACCGTGCGCAACAACGCGGTCGGCCGCGCGAATCCGTTCGCATCGGCAAGCCGAAACAGATACGAGACCACGGTCTCGCCGCGGACTGGCCGAACCTGGACGGGCAGCGGCTGGACGGGTCGGTGCCACAGCGTCACCGGTGCGCCTTGCTTACCTGATTGGGTTCGTATTGGCCGGTAGCGGCTCCGTCGAGGAGCACGGCATCGAGGTGGGCTCTGGTGATCTTCTCGACACCGTCACCGATGGCATCGTTCGCGGCGTCGTACACGAGTTGGTCGAGGCTGCCGATCATGCCGCCGGTACGGGCGTGCAGGTAGTCGGCGTGCCCGATGAGCGTTCCAGGTGTGTGCTCGTGCAGACGCAGCGTCTGCTCCATCGTGGCAACGAGCGACACCCAGTCCTGCTTGTCCCGGTCGGTGCGGTAACCGAAGGGCCCGGTTTCGATCGGAAGGAACCGGCCGAGGATCTGACGTCCGCGCACCCCGGAGAACAGGTTCGATTCCTCGAGGTCCAGGCCCGCGTAGACGAACGTCGCCGAGACCGTGTCGAAGAAATATTTCAACTGATCGGAGGCATCCTGTCCCTTTCTGGTGTTGAGATCGAGACGGTGAATCTCGTCGACGAGAACCATCCCGGTACCCACCCGCCGCATCACCTCCGCCGCCGCATGGGCAAGGTGCTGGGAGCTGTCGTGCGGGTGAGTCGGCAACCCCAGGAATGCCGCCATCTCGGTCGCCAACGCTTTCGGGCCCGCGTCGGGCGGGACCACGATGTAAACGACCGGGATGCGATCAGAATCGGCCGGCCAACGGCGTTCGAGGTCGATCTGAAACTTCCTGCCCAACTGAGTGATCGAAGTCGACTTCCCGGTGCCGCTGGCACCGGAGACCAACAAACCACGCCGTCCCAGTTGCTTACCGCGGTTGTTGATCACCAACTTCGAACCGTGATGGATGATCCGGCGGATATCGGGGGTGGCGACCAACAACAGCTGAGAGTGATACTCCTGGCGGGCTTCGTCGTAGAACTCACGCTCGAGCCCGTCGAGCCGTTTCCAGTCCTGGGCGGGCAGCAACCGCGGCGGCTCGGGTGGGGTTTGAGCGGTGAACGAGGCCCACCCCTGCTTGGTCGACAAAGGTTGACGCACAACAGGTGCAGCCGAGGTCGAACTCACCGCACACCTCGTACGTCGTCGGCGAACGGATCGAACATCCCGAACGGCACCACCTCGGCAACCACGATCTCGACATCGCCGGCCTCGTCGACGTGGCTGTCCTCCTCTACGACGGAGTCGTCTGGTGTCCCGGCTGGCAATGCTGCCGGTACTGGAGTCGCCAGCTCGGGAGGGAGGTGATTGGTCATCTCGCGGGTCGCGTGGGTGCGTGCGAGAACTCGATCGGAGCCCGGACCTGTCTCGGCGCGGCGCAACAACGCAGCGAGGATGACCGCGACAGCCATCTCGTTGGTGTCATCGACCCCACGCTGGGCTGCGATCTTGCGGGACGCCCGCCAGGTGAAGTCCGCGAACGGTTGGCTCACCACCCCGTGATGCGTCCAACCGGCGGTGATCCATCCCGTGCCGTGGTGATTGCGGACCCAAATCCGGGACACGTCGTACGGGTCGTGGTGGATCTCCCACCGCCCACCTTTACTGATGACTCCGGAACTCTGCCCAGCCCACAGCCGCAGCTCGGGGCTGTTGTAGGTGCGGTAGTCGATCTGAACACCGGCGTCGGTGATCGCCCGCCACTCCGCAGGCAGTAATTCGATGTAATCCTCACCGGTCAACGCGACCGGGACATAGCCGGCGGCCGCGACCAACGCCGCATAGGTGTCGTTCGGCGATGCTGCCTGGTCGGGGTTGAACGGATGCCGCAGCCCCTCGTGCGGGCGGGTTTGCCACCCGCAGATGACCCACTCGTCGAAGAGCTCCTGAAGATCGGGCAGCGACCAGATCGCGCGGTCTGCGACATCGGAGCCGCGGCGGGTGACATCGCGGCCGGTGTACCCGGCGACGTGCTGACAGAACAGAGTGTTGATCGAGGCGAACGTGCGCTCGACGATCGCCTTGTCGGTAGGAGTGTGCTGGTGGGCCGGCTGCACAGAGATCCCGAGAGTGTCCGCGGCCCGCAGGAACACCTCCGAGAGAAACACTCTGCCGTGGTCGATGACCACGGTGTCCGGCACGATCACCGGTTTCGCGGCCGCC
This sequence comes from Rhodococcus sp. 06-418-5, assembly GCF_002258285.1. NCBI lineage: Bacteria > Bacillati > Actinomycetota > Actinomycetes > Mycobacteriales > Nocardiaceae > Rhodococcus > Rhodococcus sp. 06-418-5. Next base: position 1,948 of record NZ_NOYE01000013.1, on the reverse strand, counting down.
ATCGCCAACCGCGCGTCCAACGCCACCAGACGCTGGTGTGGGATCCGCGATGCGGCCATCGACAGAGCGGCATCCCACCCCGGACGCATCGGCTCCGGGACCGTGGTCCGTGCCAGCAGCAGCGCCGCATCGACCGCTTTCGCCCCGACCGGACGCAGCACACCGGAGCAGATCGTGCGGGTCGCGATGTCGATCGAGAGCACCAACTCCGCGCGGCCGATCACCCCGCCGTCCATCACCGCCATCACATCGAGCGGTGTCGCATCCATCTGCACCTGCTCACCCGGCCGCGCCGCCGTCGTGGCGGTGTAGACGCGGTCGGGCTTGAGCGCTGTCGTACGCCGAGTCGTAGCCGTCCCGAACGTGTGCCTACCTTTGGACAAGGTGTCCAGCAGCCGGTACAGCGTCGTCTGCGAGGGCATCTGAACTACCCCCGGACCGTGCTGGTCGTCGAGCAGATCGCGGATCCGGCGGACCACTCGTGAACGGGTGCCCGTCGAGGTACCGGTTTGGGCGGAGATCACCGTTCGTGCGGCTTCGACCACTCGCTCGTCGACATTGCCGGTCAGAGTGCGTCCACGCGCCGAGCGGCTATCGACCAAACCCCACAAGCCCTGGTCCCGATAGCGAGCTCGCATCCGCTCCACTGTGCGGAAGCTGGTCTTGTTGCCGGTGGCCGTCAACTCGGCGGCCTTGGCTCGACAACGCGCCGCCACGGTCTGGGTGTCCGGATCGTACTGCGGGCGTGGCGGCGTACCCGCCGGTGAATCCGAAGCCACCCCGGTGTCGACTTCGATCAAGTGCCGCTCCCACTCCCTCGCGGCATCGATCACGGCCTTGGGTAGCGAGTCGAGCAACCCGACCGGATCCACAGCCGGAGCCTGGCCGGCACCGATCAGCTCGAAGTCCTCCGCTGACAACAGATACCCCAGCCCGACCAGCGTGCTCTCACCCGAATCGGCGAGCAACCTGATGGTCGCACCAGTAAATCCCACGACCGTGTGGCACTGCCCGAGGTAAATCACCCGGTCACCGATCCGCAGGACGCGATGCTGCTCGTTCACCGGCCAGCACCTGCCGCCGCTTCCGCCAGTTCCGCCACATCGACAAGGTGACGGGCCGTCCTGACGATCGCGCGGTGCGAGAGGACCACCGCCAGATCCGCCACAAGCGCTTGCTTCCACATCAGGTGATAGAGCACCGGCAGAGTGCCGAGGGGGTCTCCCGCCAACTCGGCTCCATCGATCAAGGCTCGTGGGTGGCTGAACACCGCCAGCAATCGCGCTGCAACGGCTTCGTCGATACAGCGGGGATGTCGGTACCCGGCCAACCATCGCTGATTTGCCACCAACACTCCGTCGAGTTGGTCCCACACCGCATAACGCCAGTTCAACCGTGCGCAGGCCTGCCCCGTCGAGTCGAAGGCTTCACGGTCCCGCTTTCCGATCAACTGCGCTGGCCGCGAATCGAGCACCATCACCGCGCCGTCTGCCGAGCGCACCAAGAAGTCCGGAGCATGCCGTCGCCGTTTTCCGCCCTCCGGTGTCCAAGACAACCAAAACGGTTGAGAGACGATCCCGACGACCGAGATGTCGAAATCGAGGGCGACCAGGTGATCCCGCTCCACCCAGGACTCGAACCCGATCCTGCGAGCCAATGTCGAAGACCAGTACCAGCCCGGATAGTTCCGCTGCCCGCGATAGGACGGGAACGAGCGCACCGACCGCCCGAGCTCGTCGATCATCTCAGGAAGCTGCCACCATGAGACTCGCTTTTCCACACCAGTCTCGGTGACGAATACCGCCTCGACGTCGTCGTCGTCGTCGGTGCAACCTACCTGCTCGCCTTGACTCAGCACCGACACATCATCACCGCCAGATACAGCAACAGCCCCGCCACCACGCCGCCACATTCACTGAGAATCCGCCACATAGGGCGGGAACTGACA
>NZ_NOYE01000017.1:0-12628 GCF_002258285.1 Rhodococcus sp. 06-418-5 | reverse complement strand
ACGCCTACACCCGCGTGACCGTCCTACGCGACGGAAACCACATCACCGCCTACAAGGCCAGTGGAGAAGTCCTCGGCCACCTGCACCTGGACATCGACAGGCTCTACCAAGGACAACTCCCCCGCCCCGCCGCTTAGAATCGTGTCTCACATGTATCGAGACACCCGTGTCCCACATGTATCAAGACAGCACACGTAGCCTGCTACGAATTTCCGCTCACATGCGGCGCAGCCGCTCTAACGCCACACGTAGCGGACCTGCGGTCGCCCGGCCTTGCCGTATTCGGTGTGCCGGGTGACCAGTCCGTCGTCGGCGAGGCGCTCGAGATATCGCCACGCCGTCACTCGGGACACTCCGACGACCTTGGCGGCCTCGGATGCATTGAGTCCGTCGGCCGCTTCCTTGATGCTCGCGGTGATGCCGTCCATCGTCTGCGGGGCGATGCCCTTGGGTGTCGAGACGCGTTCGTCGGCCGTCCGCAGATGCGCCATCGCGCGGTCGATGTCGCGTTGACTCGACGCGTTCTCTCCGGCAGGCAACGCGGCATGGAATTCGCGATAGCGCTCGAGCTTGTCGCGGAACGCGGCGAACGTGAACGGCTTGAGCAGATACAGCACGATGCCGTGTGCCACGGCGGAGCGCACCACCGACAGATCCCGTTCGGAGGTGATGGCGATGACGTCGGGACTCGGGCGTAGACCGCCGAGAGCTGCTGCCACGTCGATGCCGCTCGCGTCGGGCAGACCGATGTCGAGCAACACCAGATCGACGGCCTCGGTGCTGGCGAAGCGCATGGCCGACGCACCGGTGTGGGCCACCCCGGCCACCTCGAAGCCCGGGGTTCGCTCGACGTACGTCTTGTGCGCTTCGGCGATCAGCGGTTCGTCGTCGACGATCAGGACGCGGATCACGAGAGCGATCCCGGGATGGTGGCGACCATGACCGATCCGTACGTCACTTCCGAGGTCAAGGTGCCGCGATGGCGACCGATCACCTGAGTCACCAGGGCGAGGCCGAGACCGCGTGAGCCGGACTTGGTCGAGTAGCCGCGCCGCAGAGCAGCTTTGAGCGTCTCCGGCGGCATTCCGGGACCGCTGTCGGCGACTCGGACGACGAGTTCACCATCGGCGTCACGGACCGTCACTTCGACCCACGGCTGGTCGGATTCTTTCGAGGCATCGATGGCATTGTCTATCAGATTGCCTACCAGCGTGACCAATTCACGTGCAGTGAGCACACCCTCGTGCTCCATGGCGGTGTCGTCGGTGATCGTCAGCTCCACGCCCTGCTCGGCGGCCTGACTGACCTTGCCCAGCAGCAGTGCAGCGAGTGCAGGTTCGCTGACCGCGTTCATCAGGCGGTCGATGAGGGCCTGCGAGAGTTCCAGATCGGCCGTCGCGAATTCGACTGCCTCCTCGGGTCGGCCGAGCTCGACCATGGTGATGACGGTGTGCAGCCTGTTCGCCGACTCGTGAGCCTGCGAACGCAGCGACTCCGCGAAACTGCGCACCGAGTCCAATTCACCCATCAACGAACGCAATTCGGTCTGATCGCGAATCGTGAGTACGTTGCCCAGGCGTCGGCCCTCCCACATCACCGGATCCTGATTGACCACGAGCACACGGTCCTTCGTCAGATGCAGTTCACCGCGCACGATGCCGGTGTCCATCTGCTGCATGGACTCCGGCAACGAGCCGAAGGAGACAGGGCCCTCGGGCAGATCGAGGAGGCGTCGGGCCTCGTCGTTGACCAACTCCGCCTCGTCACCCCGGCCGAACACCAGCAAGCCTTCACCGATCGAATGCAGAACGGCGTCGTGATGCTCGTACATCGTGCGCAGCTCCGCAGGAGCCATCCCCAGTGTCTGACGCCGGAGCCGGCGGCTGAGCAGCGTCGATCCCGCGGCGGCGACGACGAAGGCGGCGAGAACGACCCCGACGATGAGGGGTAGACCCTGGAAGAACTGGTCGCTGATCTTGGCTCTGGTCACGCCCGCCGAGACGAGGCCGACGATCTCGCCGGAGGAATCGGTGACCGGAGTGACCGAACGGATCGACGGGCCGAGAGAACCCACGTACGTCTCGGTGAACGTCTCACCCTGCAACGCGCGATCGATGTTGCCGCTGAACGGCTTACCGATCAGGTCGACGGTCGTGTGGGTGAAACGGGTCCGATCCGGGGCCATGACCACGATGAAATCGACACCCGTGACCTGACGGATCTTCTCGGTTTCCGGCTGCAGCCGAGACGTCGGATCGTCGGACTCGATCGCAATGGGCGTCGACGGTTCGTTGGCGATACTGACCGCGATCGCCGTGACTTCGCGTCGGGTCGCGTCGTCGCTGTTGGACCGCTCGTTGAGCACCGTCAGGATGCCGCCGGCGAACACGACGACCGCCATGACGACGAGCTGGAGCACCAACACCTGGCCGGCGACGCTCAGTGGGCGCTTCGAGGACAACGCAATCCTTTCGTGCAATACATCGAACGTGAACGAAATGAACGTATAGGTGACTCCTGTCACCCGGTGCAGCAACATCATCTCTCAGCAGGGGTGATCCACCTCACTCCACTCCCAGTAGTCACGAAGCCAGCAGTTCGACTCGCGCTTCACCTGAACCAGAAGGAACATTCATGACAACCATCGATGCGGAGCGGTTCGACAATCCGCCCACCGAGCCCAAGAAGAAGCGCGACAAGACTCATTGGCTCTACATCGCCGTGATCATCGCCGTCGTCGCCGGCGTCATCGTAGGACTGACCGCCAAGGACTTCGCCGTCGAGCTCGCGGTCCTCGGCACGCTCTTCGTCAGCCTGATCAAGATGATGATCAGCCCGGTCATCTTCTGCACCATCGTTCTCGGTATCGGATCGGTTCGAGCGGCAGCCAGCGTCGGACGGGTCGGCGGCCTTGCCCTGGCCTACTTCATCACGATGTCGACCATCGCCCTCGGTATCGGCATGGTCGTCGGCAACCTGATTCAGCCCGGCGAGGGACTCAATATCGTGCCCGGCGGTGGCGATGAGTACGCCGAAACCGCAGAGGGTGCAGGCGGAACCATGGACTTCATCGCCGGCATCATCCCGGAGAGCTTGCTGTCGTCGCTGACCGCCGGATCCGTCCTGCAGACGCTGTTCGTCGCCATCCTCGTCGGCTTCGCGCTGCAGGCCATGGGTAAGAGCGGCGAGGGCATCCTCAAGGGCATCGGTTCGGTGCAGAAGCTCGTCTTCCGCATCCTGACCATGATCCTGTGGCTCGCCCCGATCGGTGCCTTCGGTGCCATTGCCGGTGTTGTCGGCAAGACCGGCTTCGACGCCGTCATCCAGCTCGGCACCCTGATGCTCGCCTTCTACATCACCTGCTTCATCTTCGTCTTCTTCTTCCTCGGACTGATCCTGCGCTTCGTCTCCGGCTTCTCCATCTTCAAGCTGGTCAAGTACCTGGCCCGTGAGTACCTGCTCATCGTCGCCACGTCGTCCTCCGAGTCGGCCCTGCCGCGTCTGATCGCCAAGATGGAGCACGTCGGAGTCGAGCGCACCACCGTCGGCATCGTCGTCCCCACCGGATACTCGTTCAACCTCGACGGCACCGCGATCTACCTGACGATGGCCTCGATCTTCATCGCCGACGCCATGAACATGCCGCTCTCGATCGGCGAGCAGTTCTCGCTGCTGCTCTTCATGATCATCGCCTCCAAGGGCGCAGCCGGCGTCTCCGGAGCCGGTCTGGCCACCTTGGCCGGTGGCTTGCAAAGCCATCGCCCCGAACTGCTCGACGGAGTCGGCCTGATCGTCGGAATCGACCGCTTCATGTCCGAGGCCCGTGCGCTGACGAACTTCTCGGGTAACGCCGTCGCCACCCTGCTGGTCGGCACCTGGACCAAGACCATCGACAAGGACCGGGTCAACACGGTGCTCGACGGCGGCCTTCCGTTCGACGAGGAGACCATGGTCGACGACCACCTCCCCGAGGACGACCGGCCTGCAGACAAGCAGGTCATCATCGAAAAGCACGCCGCCAAGGCGTAGTGCCTGCCGGGCGCCGCGCATCCCCCCGTCGCCCGGTTCGGAAAACCGAGAACGACCCCGCCACCAGCGGGGTCGTTCTTGTTTTCCACGTCGGTTCCCGTTCTCGGCGTACTCACAGGTAAGTTCGGATGATGACTGAAGTTCAGAACATCGGCATCAACACGCTGGGCGGTGCGCCCACCTCGCTCGACGAGTACGCCGGACGGGCCGTGCTCGTGGTCAATGTCGCGTCCAAGTGTGGACTGACCCCGCAGTACGAAAAGCTCGAGAAGCTCGCCAACGATTACTCCTCTCGTGGCCTGTCGGTCGTCGGAGTGCCCTGCAACCAGTTCGGTGGCCAGGAGCCCGGCACGGCAGAAGAGATCGAAACCTTCTGCTCCACCACCTACGGCATCACGTTCGCGATGACCGAGAAGGTCGACGTCAACGGTGACAATCAGCACCCGTTGTACGCCGAACTGACCAAGACCGAAGACGCCGAAGGCAAGGCCGGAGACGTCCAGTGGAACTTCGAGAAGTTCCTGATCTCGCCCGACGGCGTCGTCACCAACCGTTTCCGTCCGCGCACCGAGCCGGACGCCCCCGAGGTGCTCGCAGCGATCGACAAGATCCTGCCGAAGGAAACGATGACCGTTTAGCTTCTGTCTGCATCGACTTCGAGCCTCGTTCACGCTGGTGTGCGAGGCTCGAGTCATGTCTGGACGTCTGATCGTGTCGGTGAGCGGTATCAAGAACGACACCTACGAGCACGCCGCCGAGTTCGCGCGGATCCTCGACGGACGAGGCGTTCCGCTCTCACTGCTCGTCGCGCCTCGGTTGAAGGACAAATACCGTCTCGCAGCGGACGTGCCCACCCAGGAATGGTTGCGGGCGCGACGCGACGGCGGCGACGCGATCGTTCTGCACGGCTACGACCAGGCCGCGACGAAGCGTCGACGCTCCGAGTTCTCCGCACTGCCGCGTCACGAAGCCCGACTTCGACTGATGGCCGCCGACCGCGTCATGGAACAGACCGGCCTGCGCACCCGGGTGTTCGCCGCTCCCCGCTGGATCGCTTCACCCGGCGCCGTGGAAGCACTGCCCGACGCGGGATTTCGAACGTTGGCTGCGCTCAATGGTATTCACGACCTCGACCGGGACGGTGTCGTCCGCGCCCGAGTCTGGGGAATCGGCGAAGGCTTCAAAGCCGAACCCTGGTGGTTCAAAGCACTGGTACTCGGCGCAGGCCGCACCGCCCGCCGCGACGGAGTGGTACGCCTGGCCATCAGCGCCAAGCAACTCGGACGACCCGGACCGCGCCAGGCAATCCTCGACGCCATCGACCTCTCCCTGCACCACGGAGCCGAGGCCGGGGTCTACGAATGGACCCCACGCACCAAATCCCGCGTGGCCTAGCTCCTCGCTGCACCCCCACCCGCCCCGCGTCAATGGACCATTGCACGGTCCAGACGTCTGCAATGCGCCATTCACGCGCACGGGGTTGTGGCGTGAATGTGCCAGTGCAGCGCCCAGACGTATGCAATGGTCCATTGACGCAAACGGGGTGGGCGCGGTCGTAGACTCGCAACAATGAGTGTCTCGACTGTGACCCTGGACGACATCGTCGCCGCGCATCGTATTCTGCGCGATCGCAATCCGCTGGTGCAGTGTCTGACCAACACCGTGTCGGTGCAGTTCGTCGCGAACGCGCTGTTGGCCGCAGGGGCCGCTCCGGCGATGGTGGACAACCCCGAGGAAGCGGCCGGATTCGCCGAGATCGCCGATGCAGTCCTGGTCAATCTCGGGACTCCGACGGCCGCGCAGGTCGAAAGCGCTCACCTGGCGTCGGCCGCAGCTGGGGCAGCGGGGAAGCCGTGGGTACTCGATCCGGTGGGAGCGGGCGGTCTGCCGTGGCGAACCCAGGTGGCCGTGGAGCTGCTTGCCAACCGGCCCAGCGTCATTCGCGCAAATGCATCGGAAGTCATGGGACTGGCGGGCGCTGACGGCGGATCGCGCGGCGTGGATTCGTCTGCAGCCGTGGCCGATTCGGTCGAAGCGGCCCGGTCGCTGCTCGATCGAGTGGACGTGGTGGCTGCATCGGGGGAGATCGATCACATCCTCGGCCCCGGCGGCCTGGTGAAGGTGGGCGGCGGAAGTGCACTGCTGCAGCGAGTTACGGCTACCGGGTGTGCGCTCGGTGCACTGACGGCTGCCTACTGCGCGGTGTCACCGAGTGCTTTGATCGGTGCCGTCGCGGCGCACGCGCATGTTGCGGCCGCGTCGGAGATCGCTGCGCGGTCGACATCGCGGCCGGGGTCCTTCGCCGTCGCGTTCCTCGACGGCCTGGATGCGGTGGACGGGTCGGTCTTACGCGAGTTGGTCCGGCTCGACATCGGCTGGCCTGAATGACGCGCGCTCCAGTGTGCAGCTGGTGCTCCACTGTGCTGCCATATTCGCGGGAATGTCGCGAAATGTGCGCGTAGTGGCGCGAAAAATGCAGATCGCTGCGAAGGTAACGCCCTCTTGACCGAAACGTGATGTAACGGAACACGTTTGCGAGCGGACATACTTGGCGTCGGGCAAATCGAACCAGGTGGTCTTCATGAAACGACTTCTACTCCTCGTAGTCAGTGCAACAGCCCTCGTCGCCTGCGGCGGAGCGGAGCAAGGAACCCCCGCGGCAGCACCGTCCCCGGCCGTTCCGGCAACCACTCAGGCAAGCCCGGCACCGGTGACACCCGACCCGGCCACCGTGACCGAGGGAGCGCAGCCGCAGCGGACGCCACCCGAGGAGGCCAGCGACCTGGTTCCGATGGGTACGTCGGAAGCCGAGCCACTGTGCCTGGATCTGACGTGGGGGCAGGTACCGCAGGCCGTGGACTCGCTGCCGCTCGTGTTCGCAGATTCACCGTGGGTCGCTACCGACATGGGCGATCCCTGTGCGTCGTTCACCTGGGTCGAAGCTCTGCCGTACGGCGCGACGGTCAGCTCGCCGACACATCTGCTGTTCTTCCACGACGCTGAGTACCTCGGCACTGCGACGTCGGAGCCGTACGGGTTCACGTCGGTGGCGGCCCAGTCCGCCGACACGATCACAGTGAACTACCGCTGGCCGCTCGCGAACGATGCCAATGCCAATCCCACCGGCGGCCCGGTGACGATCGACTACCGCTGGGACGGGACACAGGTCACCATGATCGGCACCCTCCCGCCCGAGGTCACCGGCTAGATCGAGACGGAGGATTCCTCGGGTAGCTCGCGGATTTCGGCGTCGGACATTTCCTTGAAGCGGCCGTAATAGATGCCCCTTGCCTGCTCCGCAACCACGGCCTGGTGAATGGGGAAGGCCATGCGCGGCGCCACCGCACGCAGAAATTCGACGGTTTCGGACAGCTTCGACCAGGGTGCTGCCGCAGGAAGTGCGAGCACCTCGACCTGTTGTTCTGGAACGAACAGCGAGTCGCCCGGATGGAAGAGCTGGCCGGGGTTCTCCGGGGTGCCGAGCAGGTAGCCGGTGTTGTCGATCTCGGGCAGCTCGGGATGGATGACGGCGTGCGTGCCGCCGACGCCGGTAACCGTGATGCCGCCGACGGTGAAGGCCTTGCCTGCGGGAGCTGCCGCCCATTTGCCGCCGAGCTGGCCTGCGGTCATCGGATCGGCGTGCAGTGCCGCTCGCGGATTCGCCTCGACGAGCCCGGGAAGTCGTTGCAGATCAACGTGATCCGGATGCTGATGGGTGACGAGGATCGCGTCGAGTCCGGTGATGCCCTCGAACCCGTGAGAGAACGTGCCGGGATCGAACAACACGGTGGTGCCGTTGAGTTCGACGAGAACGCAGGAATGTCCGAAGTGTGTCAGCCGCATGGACTCCACAGTAAGCGCGGTTTCGCGCCTCCCGCCAGGGCTGCGTAGACTCCCACCTGCCGGTAACTGTCTTGCTGTACGTATTTCAAGGAGCGCTTTCGTGGCCCGAGTCGTTGTCGATGTCATGCCCAAGGCCGAGATTCTCGATCCGCAGGGTCAGGCGATCGCAGGAGCGCTCGGCCGTCTGGGGATCTCCGGCGTGTCCGACGTCCGCCAGGGCAAGCGCTTCGAGCTCGAGGTCGACGACACCGTCGACGACGCTGAACTCGAGAAGATCGCAGAATCACTGCTGGCCAACACCGTGATCGAGGACTGGACCGTCACTCGCGTCTCGGTGGAGCCCGCCGCATGAGCGCCCGCGTAGGGGTCATCACGTTTCCCGGGACCCTCGACGACGTCGACGCCTCGCGCGCCGTCACCCTCGCCGGTGGAGAGGCCGTCAGTCTGTGGCATGCCGATGCGGATCTGAAGAACGTCGACGCCATCGTCGTCCCCGGCGGATTCTCGTACGGCGACTACCTCCGGGCCGGTGCGATCGCTCGCTTCGCCCCCGTAATGGAGTCCGTCGTGAAGGCCGCCGAGGGTGGCATGCCGATCCTCGGCATTTGCAACGGCTTTCAGGTGCTCTGCGAGGTGGGCCTGCTCCCCGGCGCGCTGACCCGTAACGAGGGTCTGCACTTCGTCTGCCGCGATCAGTGGCTGAAGGTGGAGAACACCGACACCGCATGGTCGTCGCGCTACGAGCCCGGTGCCGAGATCCTGATCCCGGTCAAGAATGCCGAGGGCCGGTTCCAGGCACCGCAGAACGTGCTCGACGAGCTCGAGGGCGAGGGTCGCGTCGTGTTCCGCTACAGCGGCACCAACCCGAACGGATCGCAGCGGGGGATTGCAGGAATATCCTCGGCCAACGGTCGGGTCGTCGGTTTGATGCCGCACCCCGAGCACGCCACCGAGCCGTTGACCGGACCGAGCGACGACGGCCTGGGGATCTTCTACTCGGCACTGGACACGATCGTCAACGCCTGAGTTTCGTGTCGGTGGTCGCGGTTACTGTGCCGCCATGACACTGACCTTGGGCATGATCACGTTCGACACAACCGATCCGGAACCGCTCGCACACTGGTGGGCGGCACAGGTGGACGGAACGATCGTGGAGGCGAACGACGGCTGGTTCTACGTCGTCGAACTCGCTGCGGCACCGTACCGAATGGCCTTCCAGAAGATCGAGGACCCGACGCCGGGCAAGAATCGCGTCCACCTCGACATGACCACCCTTGACCTCGACGGCGAGGTCGCGCGACTGGTCGAGGCGGGTGCACGCGAAGTTGCGCAGCACACCATGGGCGACTTTCGCTGGGTGACGCTGAGCGACCCCGACGGCAACGTGTTCTGCGTGTCCGGGTCGCACTGAGCAGTGAATGCCGGCCCAGGCATGGGTGACTCTGGTGGTTGGCGTCCTCGCCGTCGTCGGAGTCGCTCTCACCATTCGTCAGCGCACCGTCGCCGACAAACGAGCGCAGGCATGGCAGCGGATCACCTGGTGCCTCGACCACACAGTCAGCACGGACGACGCCGAAGCTGCCCTGGGGTGGGATATCTACGGGGCGGTCACAGATTCGCCACTCATAACCAGAACAGAACAGGACGTTCTCGTTGCCGTTGCCGATCGCGCCCTCCGACACGCACTGGCGGAACCCTCTGAATGCGAGGACACTGACAATCGAGTCGATGAACTGGAGGAACCGCGATGACCACCGCCGAGGAACGCAAGATCAAAGCTGGGCGTCCGGAAGTCGCCGCGGCCGCGGCTCGCGCATCGATCGCAATCCGTGAACGCAACGGGCGTGAGGTACCTCAGTGGATTCGCGACGCCGCAGCGGGACGACCCACCGTCCCGCCGCCCGAATAGCACGCGTCCTATCAGGACACGAGCGCCCAGCATTCCGTCTCTGGAATGCGGTGCGTTCGTCGTGAATGCCAGGCGTTCGGACCGTCGAACACAGTCATGCCGCACACTCTCGCAGCTCGGTCACAGTCGAGGCGAAGATGCCGGTGGGTTCGATCGAGATCCCGTCGAACACCTGGCAGTACTCGCCGTCCCGCCAGAAGAACACCGAGCGAGACAGTGGGCTCGGTGTATCACGACTGAACATATCCGCCAGATCGGCGAGCTCGGCTGCTGCCATGAGCGCCACGTCGGCGTTGCGCGGCCGGTGAAAAACGAACTCGTAGGCATTGGGAACCACGAACAATACGCCGTACAGACATTCGCCGAGGTGCGCGGAGATCAGCGTGGTCATATCGGCAACCTTCGACGCGAGGTAGATCGAATCACCGCTGAGGACCTCGATGTCGATGCTGTTTCTGCTGAGAATTCGGCCGTCCTCGAACTTCAGCGCCGCGGTGTTCCTTCGTCCGGCTGCCCAGGCGGCGTTCAGGTCTCGGCCGACGAGATGCCGATCTGCCAGTGTCACAGCGCGATTCGGAGAAGACAGGTTCAGCACCCGTCGCGGTGCGCCCGGCACGTCGAGTAGTGGGACGGAATACTCGTACTCGCACTCACCCATAGCCGCCAGGGCTGACGGAGCGATGACGCGCTCGCGCAGCCTCGAGTGGAATTCGTCGTCCGACAATCCGGTGAAGAACGTGGGATCTGCCTCGCGCATCGTCTCGATCATGAGGTCGACATGGCCGGCGATGATGCCGTCCCACGCCGATCGACTCACCCCGGAGCATCGGGCGAACACATTGTTCAGTGACATGCGAACGCCCGAGCCCACCGCCAAAGTCGTCGCGTCCTCGCGGTGAACCACCACCCCGCGCTTGCGAAATGCTTCGATCGTCTTCATTCGCACGATGGCGAATGTGGTCGCGTGAACTGCGCCGTAGTCGGGCAAAGAATGAAATTTCATGACGTCGTCCCCCCGGTCGGTGTGTGCTCTCGAGGTGTTCGACGCGGCGGCTGCCACAATGGTTCCCATGTCGACTCACGCCTCCGCAACCGGTCTCTGCAACTTCGTCGACGTGTCGCCGTCACCGTTCCACGTCTGCAACACGGTGTCGGTGCAGCTCGAGGACGCCGGTTTCGTACGCCTCGAGGAGACCGACGCCTGGTCGACGGACCCGGGCCGCTACTACCTCGTTCGCGGCGGATCACTCGTCGCGTGGAGTACCGAGCACAGTAATTCGGGTCGATCCGCAGGCTCCACTCCTGACGGCCCGTTCCGAATCGTCGGCGGGCACACCGACAGCCCCAACCTTCGCGTGAAGCAGCATCCCGATCTGCAATCCGCGGGCTGGCAGATGGTGGGCCTCGAACCGTACGGCGGTGCCTGGCTCAACTCCTGGCTCGATCGCGATCTGGGTATCTCCGGCCGGTTGAGTGTGCGCGACGGCAACACCGCCCGCGAGGTACTGGTGAAGGTCGACGAGCCCATTCTGCGAGTTCCGCAGCTGGCAATCCACCTGTCCGAGGATCGCAAGGGCGTCACCCTCGATCCGCAGCGACACGTCAATGCCATTTGGGGCGTGGGCAATTCACCTCAGTCGTTCATCGCCTACGTCGCCGAGCGAGAAGGCGTCGACCCGCATTCGGTACTGGGTTGGGAGTTGATGACACACGACCTCGCACCCAGTGCCGTCGTGGGCGTCGAGTCCGAACTGGTCAGTGCGCCGCGTCTGGACAATCAAGGAACCTGCTACGCCGGAACTCAGGCTTTGCTTGCCGCAGTGGACAATCCGACCGGAGTCACGCCGGTGTTGGCACTGTTCGACCACGAGGAAGTCGGCAGTATGTCCGACCGCGGCGCGTTCTCGGACCTGCTGAACACAGTGCTCGAGCGCATCGTGCTCGGACGCGGCGGTGGGCGTGAGGAATTCCTGCGCACGATGGCCGGATCCATCTGCGCCTCGGGCGATATGGCGCACGCGACGCATCCCAACTACCCGGACCGGCACGAGCCCGCGCATCGCATCGAACTCGGTGGGGGACCGGTACTCAAGGTCAACCAGAATCTTCGCTACGCAACGGATTCCGCGGGAGCTGGTGCCTTCGCGCTCGCCTGCGATCAGGCCGGGGTTCCCTTGCAGCGCTACGTACATCGCGCCGATCTGCCGTGCGGATCGACCATCGGACCCATCACCGCATCGCGCACCGGCCTGTCGACAGTGGACGTAGGAGCCGCTCAGCTCGCCATGCACTCGTCACGAGAATTGATGGGAGCTGCCGACGTGAAGGCATACGCCGACGCGTTGGCGGCATTCTTGGCTCCTGCCTGAGCTCGATCGGCGGCGCACACGCGCGCGCATTCGTCGGGTGCGCGCGGATTTGTGACCCGTGCGGTGGCAATTCTGCGCGCGTATTGCAAACGCGCGCGCGTTTGCGGGGGCCGAGGGGCGGAGGGTGAGGGTAGTAGCTGAATACCGCGGCGCGACCCCGTTCGGCGTTCCCCGTTCCCCGTTTCTCGTTCGGCTATCGCAAACGCGCGCGCATTCGTCGGGTGCGCGCGGATTCGTGATCCGCTCGGTGGCGATTCCGCGCGCGTCTCGCAAACGCGCGCGCATTTGCGGGGGTCGGGGGGCGGAGGGTGTGGGCGGAAGCTGAATACCGCGGCGCGACATCGTTCGGCGTTCCCCGTTTCTCGTTCGGCTATCGCAAACGCGCGCGCATTCGTCGGGTGCGCGCGGATTCGTGATCCGCTCGGTGGCAATTTTGCGCGCGTCTCGCAAACGCGCGCGCGTTTGCGGGGTCCGGGGG
>NZ_NOYE01000036.1:0-13977 GCF_002258285.1 Rhodococcus sp. 06-418-5 | reverse complement strand
CAACCGAACGAACGGGGCATCGGCATCGGGCTCGGCGTACACAGCGACACTGGCCAACCCGGCATCGGCGGCCGCCCGGATCACCCGCACCGCGATCTCGCCACGATTGGCGACAAGAACCTTGGTGATCTGAGCACTGGCATGGCTGGGCACTGAGCCTCCTACAGATGTGTTTCTCGCGTGCTTCGTTACGAACGTCACGTCGGAGTCTAAGCATCGGCACTGTCATCGCTGCAATCGGTCCGTACAGCTGCAGCGGATCGAGGACGCGTCGCAGCGAGCTACTGATTGGTAGCGATCTGACCGGTGTCGGTATGTCCGATATCGGACCGGCGGTGGTCCGGAAGAGGGAATCGCGCGGTCCCGGTGTCCGCCACATCGGTCAACAGCTTCCGGAAGGCACCGACGTACTCGTGCACCCGAGCGGTCGCCTGCTCGGTGTTGGGGTAGCGAGCCGCGATGTTGATTCCCTGCGGCGTGCGGTTGATCCAGATGTACACGTCGTGCTGGTACTGCTTGCTGCGCAGTGCTCTGGCGTTCCAGTCCGGCCAGTGCTCGGCAGCAGGCGCGAACCGTACGTCCATGAAGGAGACGACGAAACGCGGGCGGGCGGAGTAGCCCAGAGTGGTGAACACCCGATCGAGAGGAACGCGGGCGATCGGTTTGGTCTTCTTCACCTCGGCCGAGGCCGCCGCGACCACCGAACCGAACGAGTCGGCACCGGCGATGTCGAACGAGATGGGGCACAGTCCGACGAACCAGCCGAGTGCGGAGGCCCATTGGGGCTCGTCTCGGGTGTGCACCGGCGTTACCGTGCGGAAACGACTACCCCCGCCCAGTTCCGAGCCGGTGATGGCGAGTACCGCGAGCAATCCCGCGAACAGGCTGTGTCCTGTCTTGCGACACGCGACCGAGAACGAGTCGGCCTGCTCGGGGTCGAGCACCCACGCGGACAAACCGCCTTGCGGCAGATCGTCCGGACTCGGATCGCCGATGTCGAGGGGGAACGCCGGTAGTTCGCCGTCGCCGTCGACCAGGAAGTCTCGCCAGATCCTCACGGCGTCGTGCGAATGTTCGAGCTCAGCATTCCTTTCGCGTTCGGAGGAACCGAAGTCCAGGTAGCTGCCGGCCTCGAACAGGGCAGCAGGCGCACCGCCGAGTTCCTCTCCGTACAGAGCAGCGATCTCGTGCGCGACCAACACCGTGGACAAACCATCGATGATGGAGTGATCCGCTGCGAAGAAGACGGTGATCGGACGCGTCTCGTCCACCGGTTCGAGAGTCACGAAGGCGTAGGCGGGCCAGATCAACGGTGAGGTGAACTCGTCGAACAGATACTGCAGGTGCTCGAACACCTCGCTCGATTGCGCGCACCGTTCCTGCTCGACCTGCCAGATGTCGATGGCACCCTGCGCCGCGGTCACCCGCGTCATCTCGCCCGTCACCTCGTCGATCGACGCGCTCGACCGCATCGCCTCGTGCCGGTCGATCCAGTTCAGAACTGCCCGGCGGAACGCGGGTTTGTCCAGGGGGCCCGCGATCTCGAAGGCCGCGCCGAGCCATGATTCACGGCCGCGACGAGGACTGCTCAGGCTCGTACGAAGGTGCGCCTCGTGGACGTAGGACGTCGGCCTGGCGTCGGCGTGCCACCCTGCGGCCTCAGGAGTGCGGGCCTGCGGACCGACGCTGGGTATCCACTCGGTGAGCGTGCCCGCGGGAACCGCGTAGTCCGCCAACTCCGTGAACTCCATATCGGCAGCAACCAACCTTCGTCGTCAGCGTCGGGGGACTGGGCATCGATGCCCTGCCGCGGAGTCTAACGACGACCCGTTGTATCGATCAAGACGACGGCGCGCCACCGCGCCGTCGCCGGTCGACCGTCAGCGAAGGTGACGCTTGATCCGCGCCAGCATCGCCGACATGCCGCGCAGTCGGAGCGGGCTGACCGCGTCGCTCAGCCCGAGCGCCGAGTAGAAATCGTCGGGTACGTCGAGGATCTCCTGCGAGCCGAGGCCGTCGAGTCCCTGCGCGAGGATCGAGGCGAACCCTCGCGTGGTCGGCGCTTCCGGCGGGGCGCTGAAGTACAGCCGGACTCGCTCGGGATCGGCGGCGTCCACCGACAGGAACAGCGGAGACTGGCATTCCGGCACCGGCTCCATCGCATCTTGAGCAAGGTGCTCCGGCAGCGGAGGAAGTTCACGACTGAACTCGAGCAGAAGCTGCAGCTTGTCCTGTCCCTCCACCGCGGCGAAGTCCTCGACGATCTCGGCCAGCGACTCCGGCAGGGCACTCATCGAGTGGCCGGAGCCGATCCGGGCTCCTCGCCCTTGGCGATCGGAACGCGGACGGCGTTGCCCCATTCGGTCCACGAGCCGTCGTAGTTGCGAACCGACTGGTATCCGAGCAGATGGGTCAACACGAACCACGTGTGGCTCGAACGCTCACCGATACGGCAGTACGCGATCACGTCGTCGGTCGCAGACGTGCCGGAGTAGATCTCGTCCAGTTCCGAACGAGAACGGAAGCGTCCGTCCGGTGCGGCTGCCTTGGCCCAGGGGATGCTCACGGCGGTGGGGATGTGACCTCCGCGCAATGCGCCTTCCTCGGGGTAGTCGGGCATGTGGGTGCGCTCGCCCGTGTACTCGGCGGGGGAGCGCACGTCGATCAACGGCACCGTTCCGAGCGAGCCGAGGACGTCGGAGGCGAACGCACGGATGGGCGCGTCGTCGCGTTCGATCACCGGATACTCGGTTGCGGGGAACTCGGGCACATCGAGGGTGGTGTCGCGGTTCTCCGACAACCAGGCGTCGCGGCCGCCGTCGAGCAGACGCACGTCCTGATGTCCGAACAGCGTGAAGACCCACAGTGCGTACGCGGCCCACCAGTTGCTCTTGTCGCCGTACACGACGATGGTGTCGTCCCGGGAAATACCCTTGCGGCTCATCAGCTTCGAGAACTGCTCGCCGTCGATGTAGTCGCGGGTGACCGGATCGTTGAGGTCGAGATGCCAATCGATCTTGACTGCGCCGGGAATGTGGCCGACGTCGTAGAGCAACACGTCCTCGTCGGATTCGACGACGCGAAGGCCGGGGGTGCCGAGATGAGCGGACAGCCATTCGGTCGATACGAGACGATCCGGATGCGCATAGTCGGCGAACGTTGCGGTGGAATCGGTTGGTACAGGCACGTATCGGCTCCTACGGAAGATATTCGGCTGGCGGCCCGCCCGGGGGTGAACGGTCTGCACTCTCGATCCTATGCGGAACATCTGTCGAGGGGCGGGAGTGGAGCCTGCGGAACGCAGTTTGTCAGGGTGTGAGGGCTGCGCTCTCGGGTTTCGCTGCGGAGGCCCGCATGAGTGCGATCAGTTCCGCGGTGAATGCAGTCATCACCGAGTGTGCCGTTGCGGTGTCGGGGAATCGTGATCGCAGTGCCAGGCCCGAAGCGGTGCGGGAGACCCAGAACTGTGCGTCGTCGGAGACCGTGGCATTGCTGATGTGGTGTGCGTCGGTTCGGTCGAAGCGCTCGTGTCCACCGATTCTGGTGTAGTCGATGTAGGACACCATGAACACGTCTCGACGCGACAGGGTGAAGGCGTCACCGAGGTTGTTCAGTACCTGGGGGATCGGAACTGTGCTCAGAGGTAGTGCCGCGCGAAACGCTGTGTGGGCCGCGGTGATCGTGTCGGCGAGATCTCGTTCGACCTCCACGGTCATGGGAGCGTTGGTGGTGAACCAGCCCAGTGCCCGCGAGAAGTGCTGCCGATGGCGGGTGTGCAACGGGAACAGGAATGGCACACGGTTCGGTCCGCCCGTGCCGGCGCAGGCCTGTGCGATCGCTGCGACGACCCCGGCGAACATTCCGGCTCCGGAACGGGCGCAGAGCTGCTCGAAGTCGGCGGTGTGCCGGGCATCGAGCAAGGGGGTGACAGTCGTTGCCTGAG
Organism: Rhodococcus sp. 06-418-5; assembly: GCF_002258285.1. Classification (NCBI taxonomy): domain Bacteria; kingdom Bacillati; phylum Actinomycetota; class Actinomycetes; order Mycobacteriales; family Nocardiaceae; genus Rhodococcus; species Rhodococcus sp. 06-418-5. The sequence goes on along the minus strand of NZ_NOYE01000036.1, from coordinate 10,034 downwards.
GCGCTGTTTCACCCTCGGCGACGCCGAGGTCGAACGGGAAGCGCGGCGTGGTGCCCCCGCACTCGGTGAGGAAGGTCGACCACTGCACCATGCGCTCGTCCGTTGGATCGACGAGTGGCTGGGTTGCTTCGATGCGGCAGTATTCGACGAACCCACCGACGGGAGGCAGGTCTGTCTCCGGGTTCGACGGGCAGCGGCGGTAGGCGTCGTACAGGGTGTGGATCTCGTCGACGACGACGGCGATCGACATGGCGTCGACGTTGGTGTGGTCGAAAGCGCACAGGATCGTCGAGGTGTCCGGTCGGTCGATTCCGACGCAGGTGTACGACGGGAATCGTCGTGCATCGCAGTGCAGTTCGAGCGTGCTTCGGAGGTGATTCCGGAGCGTCGACGCCGAGGAGAAGGTGGTTCGAGTGGATTGCCTCATCTCCACCGAACCCGGTTCGTGGAGCGTCCGCTCGATTCCGTCCACCACGCGAACGAACGAACTGCGCAGGGTGTCGTGGCGGTCGATCAGGCGCTCGAAGGCCCACTCGAGCGCCCGGGTGTCGAGGTTGCCCTGCACTTCGAAGGCTCCGGCTATCCAGACGCGCTCGGCCTGCTCGAGATCGCCGAGGTGAAACCGCTGGTTGAACGACGGTGGGACCGGTGAGGGTTGCGGATTCCCGGTGACGACGGCGGTGAACTCGACGACCGTGCCCGCGCGTGGGGTGTACTCAGTGATCGAGGTGACCCGCACCGGCCGGCTCCTGAACGAGATCGTCGTGCGTGAGGCGGTAATCACCGTCGCGTGCAATGGCTTCGAGCACGTGGGCCAGATGATCGTGGTAGCGCTTCACCGCTGCGGCCGCAACGTCGGTGTCAGGGGTCTGGGCCACCAGATACAAGTGCTCACCGTCTCGGTTGATCCACATCGATGCGTTCGACGTCGAACCCTCGCCGGTGAAGTGCTCGGCGCGGGTGTCCGCGTCTCGTCCGACGCCAGGGAACCAGCGAAAGTCGATGTACGAGAGCATGTTCGGGCTCACGGCCAACTCGCTACCCAGAGTGCCGTCGGCGGCGAGAGCACCCAGTACGGCGTGCACCGGGGCCTCCGCGATCCGTTTGGCCTGCTCGAAGCCTCGGTGGGCCAGAACGGCGACGTCGGAGAACCTGTCGTTTCCTGCCACCTCGAACGAGACCGGAGCGAAATTGACGAACCACCCCTGGGATTGCCCGTAGTCACCGTGGTGCCGGGTACTGAGCACGGTGATCCCGAAGTAGTCGGTGGTTCCGGCCAATTCGAAGTCGGTGATCCCGACCGCAGCGAATATCCCGCTGCTCATGCGGGCTCCGGCGGCTTTGCACGCGGCGTCGAATGCAGCGGTCAGTTCTTTGTTCAACAGGTTGCGTTCGACGATGCGAACGGGAGCTTTCTCGCCAGGCGCGAGTCCGAGGTCGAGTGGGAACCGAGGCATGCGGCCGTCGTGCCGGGTGAAAATGTCTCGCCAAGCGGCGATTTCGGGAGAATCGGCCCCGAACGTCGCGGCCCGCGCCCGCTCGTCGGCGGCGTATTCCAGATGGCTACCTGCCTGCGCAGGGATCGGTGCGTCCGCACCGGTCTCGAGCGCGTACAGGTCCGCCAACTCGCTGATGACCAGGGCCTGCGAGCCACCGTCGGTGAACGCGTGGTCTGCGCCGTAGTACAGGGTGAAGCTGCCGGGCCTGGCCACCACGCCGACGACGAATCCCGGCCAGGAGTCCGCGGTCGCCTCGGACGAGAAGCGCCCCCGTACGTAGCGTTGGAATTCGTCGTCGTCCGTCGCTTCTCCGGCGTCGGTCACTTCGAACGCCGCGACCTCGGGTGGAGCGAGATGCCGAACGACGTCGTTTCCCTCGACCTCGAACCAGCATCGAAGACCCTCGTGTCGCAGCACGTAGGCGGCCAGTGCGCGGCTCATCGCGTCCGTGTCCACGTCACCGTCGATCTCGGTTGCCACCCCGGTGTACGCGGTGTGAACGTCGCCGCGTTCGCGGGCCGCCCACGCGGCCTTGAGATGGTCCTCCTGGAGAAACGAGGCCGGAGCCGAATCGACAGGTGCCGCTTCGGCACTCGCCCGGGCAGCCGACGTGGGGTGCCATTCGAGCAGCCGACCGGGAGCGGGATTCCACCTGCCCATAGCGGTGATGATCATCGTCGCTTCGTCCTCCTCGATACGGGCCGCGGGTTGATTCGATGGCTCACTCTGCGGCGACGGTCACCGACCGAGAGGCCGACGTGAGCACCGTATCGGTACCGCAGTCGGAGTCGATCACTGCCGTCAGCACTGCGACGAACTCGGTGATGAAGCGGTGGACGTTGGTGGACGCGACGTCCGAGCTGGGGAAGCGTGCGGAGATGTTGAGCCCTTGAAGCGTCCGGTTGACCCAGAAGTAGACCTCGTCGTCGGCGTGGCAGTTGCTTCGCAGAGCCCGACCCTTGCGGCCCTGCCACTGGTCGGCGTCCGGAAGGAACCGAAGGTCGATGTAGGACACCACGAATCGCGGAATTTCCGTCGACTCGAGGATCTGGGCGATCTTCGAGTACGGCATCCGTGCCAACCCCTTGTTGGCCGCGCCTGCAGTCGCCGCGGCCTCGATCGCCTCCCCGAACGTGCGAGCGTTGTCGAGCTCGATCTCCATGGGCAGGATTCCGACGTACCAGCCGACCGCTGCGGCCCACTTCTGTTCGTCTCTGGTGTGCATCGGCATCACGGTGCGCAACGTCGTGCGGCCGGACAGGCGAACGTTCGTCAGCGCCAGAGCAGCGAGGATCCCGGCCTGCATGTTGTACCCGGCGGCACGGCATGCGGCGTTGAAGGCATCGGATTTGTCGGCGGTCAGCAGCCAGGACGAAATACTGCTCTGCGCGGCCGGGCCGCTGCCGGTCGGCGACCGGTCGACCGACACCGGAAGGGGAAACGCAGGAAAGCGTCCGTCCTCTACGGCCAGGAAGTCCTGCCAGGTGCGTACGGCGCTGTGGTCACCGGTCAGCGTCTCGCCGAGAGTCCGCTCGGCCTGGCTGAAGTCGACATAGCTGCCGACTTCGGGCAATTCCGGGTCGACGCCCTCGAGAGCGTGTGCGTAGAGCCGGTCGATCTCGTTGATGGCGTAGATCTGGCTGTAGGCGTCCATCACCGAGTGGTCGGCGGCGAACGCGAGCAGGAACGACTCTCCGGGCCCGTCCGAGAGAGCGCGGGAGGCGTCGTCCGGTTCGATGGTGGCGAGGACGAAGTGCGGCCACGCCGTCGGAGACACAGTTTCGCCGAACCAGGAGTGCAGATGGCCGAAGACCTGAGTTTCGGTACGTGGTTCGGTGTGTGCCCTATCGGTCACCTGCACTGCATCCGTCGGTGCGGTGTAGCGCAGCCAGGAACCGGATTCCTCGTCGCGTCGAACCTTGGTGCGGAACGCCTCGTGACGACCCATGTACGCGGCGATGGTTGCCCGCACTGCCTCGACGTCGTAGCGGCGGTGGATCTCGAACACCGTGCCGATCCACGAGCCCGGCGCGCTGCGCTCGCAATGGTCCTGGTGCGTGAACGACAGCCCACGGGGGTCCGGTGCCCAACGGTCGTCGTCGACGCGGGGGACCCACTCGGTCAGACGACCGGCGGGGAGGGGGTAGTCGGCGAGTTCGGTGTATTCCATGGGAGTCCTCTTCCGTTCCGGGCTCGGTCGGCGGTGTGCGGCGTTGGTTCGGTATTGCACGTTGGATTACGGTCGAGTCGATCGTGTAAACCTGTCAGCGGTGTTCGTGCAGCCGACCGGTCGTTTATTCGATTGCTGTTCGATTGCTGCTTTCCGCGTTGAAAGAACAACTTCATTGCCGTCGACCCGAAGTGAGTTCAGAACACACGATAGGGCGAAAGCGAATTTATTTCGCGACGCGTAAAAGTAATACTTCTCACTGTCGGACGTCTTGACCCGCAGGTCTCCGATCGGCAGTCGGCGGGGTGTCCGATTGTCCTATCTTACGATCGAGTCACTGATTTTGCTGGTCAAGATGATGACAGTTCACAATCGCAGTGTGGCGCAGATTGTCCACCGGGTCAGAGAACGACCTGGGCCACTGAATGGCCCGAACATGGTGTGGAACACAATCGACCCCCCTTTTCCGTGCATATATTGCCGAATGTGAATGCATTGGTGATGGAAAATCGACACCACTGCCCCTGTTTCTCGGATGTAGTAGGTTCGGCGCGTGACTCGAATTGGATTTGCCGATCACCTATTCTTGCGAATGCATCACGGCATCGGATATCCCGTCTTCAACCAGTTCTTGTGGTGGTTCGACGAATCCGTTCAGCGGGCAGATCTGGAAAAACTACGGGGCAACCTGTCCGACGGTCTGCTCGCGCGCCGGGTGGTCACGTCGACGGTGCCGACGGCACGCGATCGATGGGTGCCCTCGACCGTCTCCCATTCACTGGATTTTCACCCACACGTCATCGAACCGACCGACGTTCTGGCGTGGGCCGACGACCGCCTGGACCGCGACATCGATCCCGAGACCGGTCTCGGGTGGCGACTGGCAGCGGCACCCTTGGCGAACGGAGGGACGGTGCTGTCGTTGGTCGCGTCGCACATGGTCGCCGATGGCGGTGCTCTGATCGCCGCGTTCGTTGCCGCCAACTCCGCGTCCGAGCAGCCTCGGTCGATAGCGGGCGCGGACGGCATCGCGGCGCTCGGCTCGGACCTACGAGATGCCGTGGAGCAGGTGCGGTCCGTCGCCGGCTGGTTGGTGAACACCGCTGCGTCAGCACTTCCGAGCTCCGCCCGATCCGGTGAGGACGCTGCTGTCCCACCCTCGCAGCCACCCCGCTCGCAGCCGACTCGCTCGCAGCCGACTCGCTCGCAGCCGACCGCCGGAGTGGTGGACGAAGACTGGGTATCGCCTCGCGCGGTTGCGGAGGTGGATGCGACTGCCTGGAGAGCAACCGCCGAGCGATGGGGTGGCACGTCGAATTCCCTGTTCATCGCGGTCCTCACGGCAGCCTCCTGGCGGGCCGGGCGAGCCTCCATCGGAGACTCGCTGCAGTGGTCTCTGCCGGTCAGCGATCGCACCACCGACGACACCCGGTCCAACGCCACCAAGATCGTCAAGATCGAGGTGCCCGTCACCGATGCGGGCGACCGGGATCTGTCGACGATTCGGAAGACCAGCAAGGCGGCGTTCACTGCCTTCGCGGCCAGGCAGGCTGCAGGCCTGCCACCCGCGGGCATCTCGCAGGCCCTCGTGCAGATGCTGCCCGACGCGGTGGTCGCGCGTGTTCCGCAACCACGTGACGGTGCCGAAGGTCTGGCTTCGAACCTGGGCGTTCTGCCCGAGGTCTTCACCACGGTGGCCCGCGTTCGAGCTCGCGCCGTATCGGGCAGAGCGACCTTCGCAGGTGCCGACGCCGCGTTCGCGCGATCGCTGGACGGTGGCCTGACGGCGTGGGTGTGCGAGACGGACGAGAGCATCACCCTGACCGTCCACGCCATGGATCCGGATCGATTCGTCGACGACCGGGCACTGCGCGACCACGTGGCGGATGCGTTGGGTCGCTGGGAACTGACTGCGCGTTTCTGGTGACTGCGTCAGCGGCTCTGCGCTGCTGCCTCGGTGATGTCGGCAGCTGCGCTCACCGCGGTTGCGGTCGGAGCGACGGTCGCGGCGAGTCGGCGCGCCGCCTGCCTGGCTCGGTCGGTGGTGATGTCGATGATTCCCTGCTGCAGAACGGATTCGGTCAATGCCGAGAATTTCGTGCTGGTCCCGGCGCCGATCCGGCGCAGCGCGGCTCCCCAGAACGGCTGATCGGCGCTGAACCAGCAGACGAGCGTCGGAAGACCGGCCCGTGCCGTCGCAGCCGTCGTACCCGCGCCGCCGTGGTGGACCGCAGCCAGGCATCGCGGGAGAATGCTCGCATGATCGACCGACTCGACGATCATGATGTTCGAGTTCGACTGGGCCGCAGCAAGATCGGCACCGGTGAGATCGCTCCAGCCGGCACAGACGAGAGCGCGAACGCCCAGCCGTCCGGTCACGTTCTCGATCATGCGCACCAGTGCGGTGGGATCGGGCACGGGCATGCTGCCGAATCCGAAGTACACCGGCGCGGAACCTGCCTGCAGCCATTCCTCGAGCGCAGGATCGACGTCCGCGCGACCGCTGCTCAGCCCCAGGAATCCGACGAACGGCCGTTGCGGGCCCCACTGTTCGGCGAGTCCGGGAAACAGCGCCGACTCGTAGGCCTGAATCTCCACTCCGCCGTAGCGTTCGGATCGAACCGGCAACGAATGCCGCGTCGGGGCCAGGCCAAGGGAGACTCTCTGCGCGTTCTCGCGAGCCTTCATGGACTTCCAGCGCATCGACTCCGCCAGCACCCACATCGATCGGTTGACGTAGCCGGGCAACGCGGCTCCCGGGGTCACGGGCACGACGTCGTTGCGCCGAAGCGGGCAATAGTGCAGTGCCACAAAGGCATTTCCCGCAGACTCCGCCACGTTGAACGACATCTCCTGCCCCAGCGAACCGGTGACGATCGCGTGGCAACCCTGGGCCATCGACTCGAGTTCGGCTGTCATCCGGTCCCAGCCGTGATTGGCCAGTTCCGCGAGTGCCGCAATCTTGGTCCGCGGGTTGCGCGACTTGATGCGCACCCTGATCAACTCCGACTCCAACAGTTGCTGGGTGTCCGGCCCGAACGAGACCACGCTGACTCGTTCGCACTCAGCTGTTTTCGCTTGCGCGAAGTCCATCAGGTTCGGTGGTGCGCCGAACACCACGTCGTGTCCGCGATCGGCGAGTTCGACGCCGAGGGCAAGACCGGGCGTCACGTCACCGCGACTGCCGTTGAATGGCATCACGAACTTCATAGGGTCACTCGCAGTCGCGTCGGCGTGGAAAACGCCCTCAACCTACCAGTCCTGCCCGGCGCAGTCGGGTTGGGAAAACATATGGCGGGAAACACATTTGCGGCCCACCTGCGTCCGCGCTTGCGCAGCGATAGTCTCGCGTAGTGGAAAGACTGACCTACGACGACGACCTGTTCCTCCGCATGGAATGCGTTCTCGGGGTACCTGTGGTGAACCAGATCGTCTGGCGGTTCGACCGCGCCGTCGCACCGGACGCGCTCCGATCGATGTGGCGAATGCTCGCCGCAGGCCCCATCGATCGATCCGTTCGGCGGGCCCGGGTGCCCGGAGCCCGAGACAGCTGGACCGCAGCTCGTCGATCCGCCGATCCCGTGGTCATCGGATCACCGATCGCCCGCGCGGCTGTCGACAGGTGGATCGAGGACGAGGCCGCTGTGACATTGGACCCGATCGGGGGACCGGCGTGGCGTCTGTCGGCCACCTCGGTGGACGACGGCGGCACGGTCGTGTCCTTGGTCGGCTCGCACGTCGTCGGCGACGGCGGCGCCCTCACCTCGGCGGCAGCGGCCGCGCTGGCCGGGCACGCTGTGCCCGACGATTTCGCGCGCGTCGGTCTCGATGACCGTTCCGCGTCCGCGACGGCGATCTCGCGAGCCGATCTGTCCGATGGTCTCGGCCGTTTCGGTGCGGCGCTCTCGGGTGCGGCACGAGCGCTCGGCCGCACCGCGGCGGAGGCGGTGCGGGCACGGACCACGGCGTCCGCCACCCCGAGCACGGTCGTGCCGGACGGCTCCGGTGCGGATCGTCCGCGGGTGATCGTCGCACCTGCGGAGGGTGCGTGGACGCCGAGCACCGTCGTCGTCGATTGCCTGTCCTCCGAGTGGTCCGCTGCCGCGGCGAGCAAAGGCGGCAGTTCCAACAGTCTGCTGGTGGCGGTGGTGCTCGGCATCCTGACCGGGAGCGGCCGAGTCTCCACGCAGGACCGGGTGCGTGTCGCCCTCCCGGTCAGTACCAGGACTGCAGGAGATCGACGTGCCAACGCGACGTCCGGTGTCTCGATCCACGTCGACCCAGGAGCGGGGTACCTCGACGATCTCGGAGAGATTCGAGCAGCGAGCAAGCAGGCATTCAGAACCCAGGCCGATCACTCGGTCACGACGACATTCGAGCTCCTCAAGCCGCTGATGCAGTTGCTGCCCGACGCGATCGTGGCCAAACTCGCGGCGTCGGGCTCGGCACCGCTGTGCCTGTGCTCGAATCTCGGTGCCAGAGGTGTCGCACTGCGCGCCATCGGTGGTGTCGACGCCACCGCGGTGGCGATGAGGTCGATCACGCAGAACACCGACGTGGCCTTGCTGCGCCGCACCGGCGGTGGCGTCAGTGCCTGGTGGAACGAATCGGGAGAACGCGCGACCCTGTGCGTCACCGGGCTCGATCCGGACAGCTTTCCCAGCAAGGAACACCTGCGAGGGCTGGTGGAGGCGGAGTTCGATCGATGGGGTCTGACGCCCGAATTCTGGTGATCTCGAGACAAGTCACAACTGCGGGCGAGGACGGATTTTCGGCCGGATCGCCGGTGAGGCTATGCTTTCCGACTGTTCGAGTGTTCGGGCAGGTGTGAGAAAGGGGAGCGATCCATGGCAGTGGTCGTGTTGTTCGGGTCCGAGACCGGTACGGCCGAGGAGGTCGCCGACAAGATTGCGGACGTGCTCAGCGATCATGACGCCGAGGTGCGCGACATGCTCGAGTACGAGGTGTCCGATATCGACACCGACGACTTCCACGTGGTCATCTGCTCCACCTACGGAGACGGAGAGCTCCCCACCGGTGCAGAACCCTTCTTCGACGCACTCGTCGAGGATGCTCCCGACCTCGCGGGACTGCAGTTCGCGGTGTTCGGTCTCGGCGACCGGGTCTACGAGGACACCTTCAACCGCGGCGGCGAGATCATCGCAGAGAAGCTCACCGAGCTCGGCGGCAAGCAGGTCGGCACTCATGCTCGCCACGACAGCTCGTCGAACATCAGGCCCAAGACCATGGCCGAGGAGTGGGCTCGCGAACTGATCGACCTGCTGCCCTGACGGTGGCATTCGGCTTCGGCACCCCACCGGCAGGCGGGGCCGAAACGGTCAGGACGGGGTGCTGTCCCACAGGGCGGCCAGGGACGTACCCACCCGAGTGAGCAGGGTACGCACCAGCGGTAGGCCTATGCCGATCACCGACGACGGATCGCCCTCGATGCGGTCGACGAACCAGCCGCCGAGACCGTCCAGCGTGAACGCCCCCGCCACCGACAATGGTTCACCGGAGTCGATGTAGGCCTCGAGATCCACCGAGGACGGCGTCGCGAAATGCACGACGGTTCTACTGTGCGCTGCGGCCTGCGCCACCACCACGCCGTCGGTCACCCGGAGCACAGCGTGGCCGGTCAGCAATTCGCCGCTGTTGCCCGCCATGGACTGCCATCGGGCGCGCGCAACGTCGACCGAATGTGGCTTTCCGTGCAGTTCGCCGCCGATCGCCAACATCGAATCGCAACCGACGATCACCAGATCGTCGGTCGAATCCGCGAACGTCTCGGCTACCGCCGCAGCCTTGGCTCGGGCCAATTCCGTGACCACGGTTTCCGAAGACACCGACGGCCCGAGTGCATCGGTCAGCGCATCCTCGTCGACTCCCGACACCCGAACGATCGGCTCCATTCCGGCGGCGCGCAGCACCGACAGGCGCGCCGGCGACGCCGACGCCAGGACCAGACGAACAGGGCCCGGCGCAGCGTCGGAGGACCGGACCGTCACCGCGTGTGGCGTCCCGACGCGGCGTACGAATACGCCGACTGAGCCGCGAACCGGCGGTGCAGCAACACCGGCGAACCCCACAGCTCGCGGGGGCGAGAATCGCCCGTCGACTCCGATCCGCCTTGCGCAGCCGTCAGAACCGTCACCAGCGCGGCGAGTTCCTCGTCGCTCGGATTGCCCTTCACCACTCGAACGGCAGCAGGACTCGCAGAGACCACCTCGTCGGAATCGGCTGCGACGAGGTTCGCGTCGTTCGCTGCGTCGTCGTTCGTTTCGCTCATAGTGGGATGTTTCCGTGTTTCTTGGGTGGGAGGGTGACTTGTTTGCGTTCGAGTAGTCGTAGTGCGGTGACGATCT
>NZ_NOYE01000021.1:0-19013 GCF_002258285.1 Rhodococcus sp. 06-418-5 | reverse complement strand
GGCGAAGAGTTCGTTGCGGTCGGTGTCGTCGGCGGGTGGTGTCTTGCCGCCGTAGGTGTCGTGGAGTTTGGTGATCGCTTCGCGGATGCGGCCGGTGCGGGCACCAGGCCCGGTCGCAGCGGTGATCATCGCTTTCCGCGCGATGTCCTGGCCTTTTTGCGGCAGATTCTTCGGTGGGGTTTCGGCGAAGGTGAGGATCAACGCGGCGTGATCGACGGACATGACTCCTGCGTTCACGGCGTCGGCGATGTCGGGGAAGTTCTTCAGTCCGCGGGCGAGGGCGACGATCTTGTTTGCTTTACCCGCCGAGAGCAGCGTGGTGGAGGTGAGCCAGCCGGCGGGGCCGGGGAATCCGAGTTTCTCCCGTGAGACGCGGGTGTCGATGTCAGCGACGAGAGCGATGCGCCGGGCCTCGAGGAGCTGGATCTGGTGGGAGACCGCGGCGGCGTCGGCGAGGAGTTCTGCCTCGCTCAGTTGCCAGATCGCTGTGGTCATGCCATGAAGTGTATCGAACGTGCGTTCGACTGACAACCATTGTTGAATCGAAAACTATTGCGCTACTTGGCTATTCGTGATCGAAAACCTGTCAGTGGTGTGTGATAGGTGCGGCCGCGCGCGTTTCAGGATGATGGTCGCCGTGGCTCAGGTTCCGGTCACGAGCAACGCGTCGAATATCTCGACTTCCCAACCGATGTCGACGGACAGCAGTGCATCAACTTGTACCCATCGGCCGGCCTCCTGCATCGTAAATGGCCGACTCGCCCGTTCGCCATGTCGTCGACGGCGAGACCGATCGTCGCGGGAGCCCTGAGTGGAGATCGAAAGCGAGAGGTCGGCCGCGATGATCGGAGGACTCGCGTTCATGGCCAGACTGCATCCAGATCAGTTGTCGACGTCAGTGGCACGGGATGTCGAGTATTGAGACTTACGCCAATTGGGCGAAATTCAGAACAGACGCCTAGAGCTGTCGGGTCTTTCGCAACCACCACAGTCCTGCGATGGGGAGCACCACCGGGATGAAGACGTATCCGGATCCGAAGTGCGACCACACCGTCGGCTCCGGGAAGTCCTGAGGCTGAATGTAGCTGAGCGTGCCGATGCCGATGACTCCGACGAGTTCGATGATGCAGGAGACCGTCACCACTCGTCGAGACGCTTCTGTTGCTCTGGCCAGTCCTACCGTGGCGACGATGTAGACCACAGCAGCGAACGCCGACAGCAGGTACGCCACCGGTGCGTCGTCGAATCGCGTGGTGAGTTGCACGATCGAGCGTGATGTCGCGGCGACGGCGAACACGGCGTAGACGGCGATGAGGAAGCGCCCGAATCCGGTGCGCGTCGCTTGCTGGAGGTTGTCAGGCATATCCGGCCCAAATCTGGCTCAGGCGCAGCACCATGGCCGCGAGGGTGAGGACGGCAACGAGGAGTACGGCAGTGCCGCCGCGGGAGCGGTCGCCCAGAGACCACCACGTGCCGAGGGGGAGAAGGAACAGCAGTCCGACGAGGTAGGACCCGAATGTCAGCCGGTGTATCTCGCGGTCCGAGGTGAACATCATGACGAACCCGATGACGGCCTGCAGCGCGACGACGGCCTCGGTGGCCGCGATGGTCCAGAACAGTGCGCGATCGGACTTGTTCTTCAGCAGAACCGGTCGGTTCATGACGAGCTTCGCGAGCACCCAGACACCGACGACCAGGGACAACGCATACAACAAGCCGGTGACGGCGCCGATCATCGAGTTCCTCGTCAAGTTCGTGGTGGATGGGTGATGCAGCCTCCACACTATCCGCGTAACGCCACGTCAACACTGTGAGGCCCTCGAAACACGGCGTTGTTCCGGGTGTGACCAATCGGAAATGGATGGGGCTTGTACTTGTTCCACGGCCGCAGAGGATCCGCTCTCTCGCCGGACATGACCTCTCTTCCTCAGGTGGCCATCGGTGTCCACCGCATCTCGAGTAGTTGCCCACTGCATTCAGCCAGTTCCGCGAACCTCAGGAGACACCAGTGTCAGATCTCGACCAGTCCATCGCCGAGAACATCAAGAAGTCCCTCGAAGAGATTCCGCACCCTTCACTTCCCAAGGGCAGCAACATCTACGGCTCCACCAAGATCTTCCCCGATTACAAGGCCGAGAACGGCGAGAGCTACTTCACGCTGGTGCACGGCATCGCGCACGAGTCCTCGGTGTCGTTCGTCGCGGTACTCCAGGCGACCCGCGCTCTGCGCAAGGGCTTCGAGTCGGCCATGTACTTCTACGGTCCCGGTGCCATCAATTGCCTTGCCACTCGCGGCTTTCCCACCACCGGTGACTCCGGGTTCCCGGGCGAGCAGAACATCAACGATTCGCTCGCGACCTTCATCGCCGAGGGTGGCACCGTGTTCTGCTGCCGCTTCGGACTGGCCCTGCACGGCGGTCGCGAAGAGGACCTCATCGAGGGCGTCATCCCGGCCCACCCCCTGGACGTGCAGGACGCGCTGATCCACTACGCGCGCAAGGGTGCCATCATCAACTCGACCTACATGGTCTAGGAGCGCACCGTGTCGGTCAGTACGCGTGTAGATCTGGCGTTGCTCGGTATCCGAGGATCCACGCCGGTCTCGAGAACGGCAGGCGCCGGGCCGAGCGACGACGGGCATGTCACGATCGATGGCCTCGGCGCAGCCATCCCGCGCAATCCGCTCAGTCCATACGTCCTCGAAGAGGGTCGAGTGCTGTTCGACGGCAACGACATCGGGCTCGACGTGCAGGCCGTCGACCGTCCGAAGTTCTACGACCTGGAAACCGCCGACGGTATCGCCTACGAGAAGATCGCGAAGCTGCACGGCTCCAGCGTTCTCGCGACCACCGTGGTGCAGACCTGCATCCGCTACGACGCGGATCAACGCTGCCGTTTCTGCTCCATCGAGGCGTCGCTCGACGCCGGCGACACGATCGCCGTCAAGACCCCGGCGCAGCTCGCCGAGGTGGCCGAGGCTGCGGTGCGGCTCGACGGCGTCACGCAGATGGTCATGACGACGGGCACCTCGGCCGCCAAGGACCGCGGTGCCCGTCACCTTGCTCGATGCGTGCGAGCCATCAAGGCTGTGGTTCCGCAGCTGCCGATCCAGGTGCAGTGCGAACCTCCCGGCGACCTCTCGACAATTCAGGATCTGTACGACGCCGGTGCCGAATCCATCGGCATCCACGTCGAATCCCTCGACGACGACGTTCGACGCCGGTGGATGCCGGGCAAGGCATCGGTCTCGATGGACGAGTACCGCGCTGCGTGGAGAGAAGCGGTTCGTGTCTTCGGACGCAACCAGGTCTCGACGTACATTCTGGTGGGGCTCGGCGAGGATCCGGACGAATTGGTGTCCGGGGCAGCGGAACTCATCGACATGGGTGTCTACCCCTTCGTCGTTCCGTTCCGTCCGCTCGCCGGAACGTTGGCGGTGGACGTGGACCGAGCGAGTGCCCCCGACCGGGACGTCCTCGAAAACGTCACCCGACGCGTCGCCAAGGAACTCCAGGCCGCGGCGATGCTCGGATCCGATCAGAAGGCAGGCTGCGCGGCATGCGGTGCGTGCAGCGTTCTGCAGAACGCGGGAGGCTGACATGTTCGGTGTCGTAGAAGCGGGCGACCTTGCCGGATTGTCCGGTACTGCAACCACTGTCGTCGAGCCGAGGTTCATCATCCAACCGTGCGAAAGCGCAGCGCAGTTGGACGCCTATCGTGCCCTCAGGAGAGCGACCTTCGTTGCCGAGCAGGGCCTGTTCGCCGGCACCGATCACGACGACGTCGACGACGATCCCCGCGCAGTCGTTCTGGTCGCCACCGATCGGGACGGTACGGTGCTCGGCGGAGTGCGGCTGGCACCCTGTACCGCAACGGATCTGGGGTGGTGGGCCGGGAGCCGCCTCGTGGTGTCCGCCGCGGCGCGTACGTCCGGCGTCGGGCCCGCCCTGGTTCGGGCAGCCTGCGCCCATGCGGAGAGTCGAGGCGTACTGCGCTTCGACGCGACGGTGCAGAAGCGCAACGAGCAACTGTTCACCCGCCTCGGGTGGATTCGCCGTGGCGACGTCGAGGTGGCCAACACGCCGCACGTTGCGATGTACTGGCCGATCGACCGCATCGAACGACTCGTCTCGTCGACCAAGGCAATGCTGGCCGGGGTGCTCGCACCTCTGAAGGCGCAGCCACTCGGGCTCGGAGCCAGAGGTTTTCGCGGCGACGACGGCGTTCCGGTACCAGGTAGCGACATGATCGCCGCGTGCGATGCCATCATCCCTTCCATGGTCGATCGTGATCCGGAGTGGGCCGGCTGGTGCGCGGCGCTGGTCAATCTGAACGACCTGTCGGCGATGGGTGCGCGCGCTGTCGGAATGCTCGATTCCGTCGGAGCCCCCACCCAGAGTCGGCTGACCCGCATCATCCGTGGTCTCGCCAATGCCTCTGCGGCATGGCAGGTTCCGGTACTCGGCGGCCACACTCAGGCCGGGGTGCCGTCATCGCTGTCGGTCACCGCACTCGGGCGGACCTCTCGACCGGTGCGTGCCGGCGGCGGCAGCGTCGGCGATCGGTTGACGCTCACCGCAGACATCGAGGGCGAGTGGAGGCGCGGATACCATGGGCAGCAATGGGATTCGTCTTCTCGCCGGAACTCCGACGAATTGACGGAAATGGCGTCGTTCGTTGCCCGCACCGCACCCAAGGCCGCCAAGGACGTCTCGATGGCGGGCCTGGCCGGCACCACCGGAATGCTCGCCGAGGCGAGCGGAACCGGTGCCGTACTCGACATCGCCTCGATACCGAAGCCCGACGCAGCGTCGATGGGTGAATGGATCACGTGTTTTCCAGGGTTCGCGATGATCACCGCGGACCGTCCCGGTGCACCCACTGCACCGTCGGGACCTGCCCTGTCCGCAGTCTGCGGAGAGCTCACCGACATTCCGGGCGTCGCGCTGCGATGGCCCGACGGAATCACCACTCGCGCGGTCACGTCCACCGTGACCGGATTGGGAGAAGCATGACCACCCACCCGAAGCCCGTCACCATTTCTGTCGCCGCAGCCGAGTTCGGTCGCGACATGGAACAGGGTTACGCCACCATCGCCGCGCTGCTCGAGGAATCACGCAACCGCGGCAGCCAATTGCTCGTCCTACCCGAGGCCTGCCTCGGCGGCTACCTGCCGAGCCTCGGTGGCGGCGACGAGACCGAGGAATCGCGACAGCGTCGACTGAAAGCACTGCCTCCGGCCCTCGAACTCGACGGACCCGAGATCAGGCGGGTCATCGACATGGCGGGCGATACCGTCATCACGTTCGGCTTCTGCGAGAAGGACGGCGATACCCGCTACAACGCCGCCGTGACGGTCGACGGCAGCGGCATTCTGGGTTCGTACCGCAAGGTGCATCAGCCGCTGGGTGAAAACCTCTGCTACGACGCGGGAGACAGCTACTCCGCCTTCGACACTCCGATCGGCCGCATGGGCATGCAGATCTGCTACGACAAGGGATTCCCCGAGGCAGCACGGGAACTCGCGCTCGACGGAGCCGAGATCGTCGCGTCCATCTCCGCCTGGCCGACGGCCCGCACCGCAACCGTCGAGAACATGGAAGAGGACCGGTGGAAACAGCGGTTCGACATCTACGACCGAGCCCGCGCTCTCGAGAACCAGATCGTCTGGGTCGCAGCCAATCAGGCAGGCACCTTCGGATCGCTTCGATTCGTCTGCAGCGCGAAGATCGTCGGACCCGGCGGAGAGATCCTCGCCGGAACGGGCGTCGAACCGGGCTTGGCCACGGCCACCGTCGACGTCGCCGCACTCATCGGCGCGGCACGTGGCGGCGGCATGTACAACCTTCGTGATCGCCGCCCGTCCGTGTATCGGACCATCACGAAGGAGCCGATCCATGCCTGAGATGTCGTTCCTCGTCCGATGGCCCGATGGTCGCGAACAGTCTTGCTATTCACCGTCTCTGGTGATGCACGACTATCTGACACCCGGGCAGGAGTACCCGGTGGCGGAGTTCGTACAGCGGACGTCGGAGGCGTTGACGATCGCCAGCGATCGAGTTCTCGCCAAGTTCGGCATGCGGTGCACCTCGGCCGCGCAAAAGATGGAAGAGATCCACGGTGTCAGTACCTCGTACGAGGCCGGTGCCGTTCGCGTACTGAGTATGTCGGGAGCTGAACTGTTGTGACCGGAGAGATCGTCGAGCATCATCGCGTGATCGTCGTCGGCGGCGGACAGGCCGGCCTGTCGATCAGCTGGCATCTGACGCAGCGTGGCATCGAACACGTCGTGTTGGAGCGCGACACGATCGCGCACGAGTGGCAGGACTCGCGCTGGGACAACTTCACTCTCGTCACGCCGAACTGGCAGTGCGCACTCCCCGGATACTCCTACGACGGTGACGATCCCGACGGATTCATGCAGCGCGACGAGGTGTACGCCTTCGTGCGCCGTTACGCCGAGAGCTTCGATGCGCCTGTACGAGAGCATGTTTCTGTCGACCGAGCTCTGCAGGGCCTGGATGGCGGCTTCGACCTGCAGACGTCCGACGGCCCCATGCATGCCGACCAGATCGTCGTCGCCGTCGGTGGCTATCACATCCCCACCATCCCGCGGTTCGCCGAGAAGCTACCGCGTGACATCGTCCAGATCCACTCGTCCGATTACCGAGGATCACACCAGTTCCCGGACGGCGACGTGCTGGTGGTCGGCCCCGGACAGTCCGGTGCTCAGATCGCCGAGGACCTGCACCTCGACGGCCGACGTGTTCATCTGGTGGCCGGCACCGCTCCCCGCGTCGCACGCTTCTATCGCGGCCGCGACTGTGTCGCCTGGTTGCACGACATGGGGGTCTACGATGTCTCCATCGAAGATCAACCCGGTGGCGTCGGCAAACGCGAGAACACCAACCACTACGTCACCGGTCGTGACGGTGGTCGAGACATCGACCTGCGCGCATTCGCCACCGAGGGGATGCACCTCTACGGCCGATTGCTCGGCGTCGAGGGCGGCGTTCTGCAGTTCGCACCCACCCTGGAGGCATCTCTCGATGCCGCGGATCGGGTGGCCGAAAGCATCAAGGACAACATCGACGCCTACATCGAGCGCGAGGGAATCAGCGCCCCCACCGAGGATCGCTACGTGCCGGTGTGGCGGCCGGAGACAGAGACCACCGAACTCGACCTCGCCGCCACCGAGATCAAGGCCGTCGTCTGGTCGGTCGGCTTCCGCACCGACTACCGGTGGCTGAAGGTCGGTACCTTCGACGGTGAGGGGCACCCGACGCACAACCGGGGCGTCACTTCGGTGCCGGGCCTGTACTTCCTCGGCCTGCCGTGGCAGCACACCTGGGGTTCGGGACGCTTCGCCTCGGTGGCCCGGGACGCGCAGTTCCTCGCCGACCAGATCGGTCTCGAGATCAGTGCAGCACAGTCTCGAAGCTCAGTGCAGCCGCAGAGCCAGATGGTCTGAGTCCCGTTGGCTCCTATCAAGATCGGCGCGCTGGCAGCACATTTCGGGAGAGATGTCGACCGGGCCGTACTGAAGATCACCACGATCATCTCCAGTGCGGCTCGAGAAGGCATCGATCTCCTGGTGCTGCCCGACGCGTCCCTCGGGGGCTACATCAACAGCCTGAGCAATCCGGATCCCGCGGAACTGCCGCCCACCCTCGATCCCGACGGTCCGGAATTGGCCGCCATCATCGCCGCGGCCGGAGACATGACGATCTGCATCGGGTACACCGAGCTGTCGAAAGGGTTGCGGTACAACGCTGCCGCCTGTCTGACGGGAGACGGCATTCTGGGTAGTCACCGCAAGGTGCATCAGCCGCTCGGGGAGTCGCTCGCCTACGCGGCCGGTGACCACTTCGAGGCCTTCGATACCCCGGTGGGGCGGATGGGGATGCTGATCGACTACGACAAGACGTTCCCGGAGTCGGCGCGGACGTTGGCGCTCGACGGAGCGAGAATCATTGCGGCGTTGTCGGCGTGGCCCGCCAGCGTCACAGATCGGGCGTCCTCGCTGCCGAACGATCGACAGTCCCGACTGTTCGATCTGTACGACGCAGCCCGAGCGGCCGAGAACCAGGTGGTGCTGGTCTCGTCCAATCAGACCGGGGTGATGGGGTCCCTCCGCTTTCTGGGTCAGGCGAAGATCGTCGGTCCCGGTGGTGACGTACTGGCGCGGACCTGGTCCAAGGGCGGGCTCGCGGTGCACGAGATCGATGTCGACGCCGAGGTCGACCGAGCCCGCCGGGGACTGCATCACCTGGCGGAACGCCGGGTGGATGCCTATCCGAATCTGTTGCAGGAGAAGCCGGGCCAGTGAAGATCAGCCTGTTGACGTACTCGTCCAAGCCGCGCGGCGGAGTGGTGCACACGCTGGCGTTGGCGGAGGCACTGGCGCGCGCCGGTCAGGACGTCTCGGTGTGGTCTCTCGGTCGCGGCGGCGACAGCACGTTCTTCCGTGCCGTCGACCCCGCCGTCGAGATCAGAATGGTCCCGTTCGAGCACCGGGACGAAGAGAACGTCGGAGAACGAATTCTGCGGTCGATAGATGTTCTGCGGCAGGCGTTCACATCGGACGAGTACGACATCGTCCACGCGCAGGACTGCATTTCCGCCAATGCCGTCGGCCGCTGCATCAGGACCATCCATCACCTGGACGAGTTCACCACGCCCGAGCTGGCCGCATGCCACGAACGCGCGATCACTGCGCCGTATGCGCGTATCTGTGTGTCGGCGGCAGTGGCGAGCGATGTTCGCCGCGGATGGGGATTCGAGCCTACGGTCATACCCAACGGCGTCGACGCCGAGAGGTTCACTGCGGCTGCGGAATCGGGTCGATCGCACTGGCGCGAGAAGCTCGGCCGCTACGTGCTCGCAGTCGGGGGTATAGAACCACGCAAGGGCAGTCTCGATCTGCTCGACGCCTTCGCCCGGCTTGCTGCGCACGATCTGCGCCTGGTCTTCGCCGGCGGCGAGACGCTGTTCGACTACCGCGACTACCGTTCCGAGTTCGACCGGCGCGCAGCAGAACTCGGTATCGAGCCGGTGATACTCGGTACCGTCGACGACGACGAGTTGCCGCACCTCGTGGCGCAGGCCGCTGTGCTGCCGTTCTTCTCCACCAAGGAGGGTTTCGGGCTGGCGGCCATGGAGGCTCTCGCGGCGTCGACTCCCGTCGTCGCGCGAGATCTGCCGGTCCTGCGGGAAGTGTTCGGGGACAGTGTTACCTACGCGTCCACGGCAGCGACCATGGCGGCCGAACTGGAACGTGCGCTCGCGACCCCGCAGGACCCGTCACCCGGTCTGACGCTGGCGCGCAGCCTGACATGGGACGAGGCCGCGCGTCGACACCTCGAGTTCTATTCCTCGCTGCGCTGACCGTTGCGCTTGTTGCGCCTGAGTCCGTGGGGCTTGAGCTTGTGGAACCCCTTGACCCGTAGTGAGCGAATCGATTTGAGGTAGAACTCGGAATCGTGACGCAGCTCTTCGGTCATGACTGTGTCGACGAGAGTCGTTCCGGGATTGGCCGAACTGGTCAGGCGCGCAGCGATGTTGACCACCGAGCCGTACAGGTCGCCGTAGCGGGCGAGAACCGGTCCCCAGGCCAACCCGACGCGCAGATCCGGCATGTCTTCCTGCTCGGCGAACGCGTCCTGCAGGTCGAGGGCGATGTGCGCGGCGTCCTCGGGCGTCTGTGCGCTGAACATCACTTCGTCGCCGACGTTCTTGATCACCGAACCACGTCCGCGCGCAATGATATTGGTGGCGAGCGACTCGAACTCCTCGAGCAGTGTCGTCAGTTCGCCGATGTCGAGTCGACGCGTCAGGCTGGTGTAGCCGACCATGTCCGCGAAGCCGACGGCCATGACGGGGCTGTCGGTGGCGTCGTCGGGAGCGGCGATGGACCGGCCCGCTGCTGCGGCCAGATGCCGACGCCAGGTGTAACCCTGGAGCGCTTCGAGGGTGGGCACAGTCTCGGCCGCGATGTCCCTGGCGTTGCGCCGGATGGCGTCGATGTCGTTCTTGTCCTCGTCGTTACTGGTGATGCGCTCGAGGATGTGAGAGTTCACCACGCCCACTTGCCATTCGGCGAGCCTGGACATCGACTGGCCGAGAGTGCGCGCAATCGCGACCTCCATCTCGGGCTTGATGACCTTCTGTTCGGTGAGTCCGGTGATCAGCTTCAGTGCCTCGAGGTCTGCGTCGGTGTAGACGACGGCCTCGGTGTCGGTGTGGATGGGAAAGCCCATGCCGATCCACAGTGCGATGACCCGCTCGAGCGGCAGCCCCGACTTGCTGACGATGTCGGAACGGTTGTACTTCGGCGTGCCCCCCAGGAGATTGCGTTCGATCTCCGCTTGCACCACCGAGTTGATCTGGTTCTCAGGCATATCCCAACGTTCTGTCGAAATAGGAACGGACATCGTCGACGTACGAGTCGATCTTCTCGGGCTCCCAGTCCGTGGTGGGAATGGGCTCGCCGACGGTGACCTTGACGGTACCGGAATGGACGGTGAAATCCTTTTTCCACATCACGTCGCCCGCATTGTGGATGACGATCGGAACGATGGGCACTCCGGCCTGCATCGCCAGGTGAAATCCGCCCTTCTTGAATCGGCCGAGACGCGACGTCGGCATCCGCGTGCCCTCGGGCGCGATGGCGACCGAGATGCCACTGTGCAGCTTCTCGATGGCCGGGCGCATCGCCTCGCGGGCCTGAGCGGGATCGCCGCGGTCGACGTAGGCGACGTCGAAGATCCTGCCCAGCAATGCGAATCGTGGGTCGCGTTCGAGTTCTCGCTTGGCGACCGCGGTGATGTCGCGTCGGAGAATGGAGGTGACGATGATCGAGTCGGCGGTGCTCTGGTGGTTGAACATGAAGACCGCCGGGCGTGCCGACCACGCGTTCTCGGTGCCGGTCACGTCGAGCTTGACGCCGGCGATGGTCAACGCGATGTCCGGCGCGATGGTGCTGGTGATGTTCGCTCCGTTGCGGCGGCTGCGCGTCAGCAGTCCCAGTCCCAGTCCGATCGATGCGCTGGCCAGCACCGAACCGAGAGCGGCGGTGCTGCGTACGGCCGAGGTGAGGTCGGTGCCGCGTTTGGGGCTCTCCAGCGTCAGCGACGGCCAGTTCTTCTTTGCCGCGTACCGCTGTAGTTCCGGGTCCGGATTGAGTGCGACGGGTCGCCCGACGGCCTCGAGCAGCGGCACGTCCTCGCCGCCGTTGGAGTAGGCGAAGCAGCCGGCCAGTGCGATGCCCTCCCGCTCGGCGTAGTCGATCGCGGCCTGTGCCTTGCGCGGACCCCACAACGAATCGCCGACCAGTTCGCCGGTGAGTATCCCGTCGGTGACCACCGGAGTGGTGCAGAGCAGAGTCTCGAACATCATGTCCTGCTGCACGGGCAGAGCCTGATACGGCGTGGCCGAGGTGGCCATCACCAATCGGTGCCCGGCATGGCGATGAGCTTCGACGAGCGCGCGGGCCTGTGGGTAGATCATCGGCGCGATCTCGTTGCGGAACAGCGTGTACGCCTGCTCCATCAGGTCTTCTTCCCGACGGCCCTCGAGGCCGCGGACTGCCTTGCCCATCAGGTTGTCGACCGGAGAGTTACGCATCCGCATCTCGACGACGGCGCTCGATATCTCCCACAGTTCCTTGACCGTCACGTCCAGGGTCTTGAGTCGTTCGAGAAACACTGCGCGGGCCGAGAACCCGTTGATCAGAGTGCCGTCGAGATCGAAGAATGCCACGGTGTCTCGGCCGGGTGGAGCGGCGGCGATCGCGATGAGTCGATCGTCGAATTCGGTCATGAATTGTTCTCCTCGGGGGCCGAGATCGGATCCACCTCGCGCAGCATGCGGTGCGCCATGTCGCGGATCGTGCGCACCTTGCGTGCCCACTCGTCGATCTCGAGCGCGAATGCCCTGCGGCGGCGGGCGATACCGTCTGCGCTCGAATCGACCAGGTCGCGATTCTCCGCCAATTGCAGTGCCGTGTCGAACAATTCGCCGGAGATCGACTCGCTGTGATCGAGCTGCTGACGAAGCCGTCTGGCCTGAGCAGCGCCGAGGCATTCGGTGATGAACTTCGGCTTGTCGAACTCACCGCTCTGGGGCAGCAACATCAGCTGATCGGCAACCACCTGGTAGGCCTCGAAGATCGGCTGCAACACGCGGTGCGCCAGATGCAGATCCTGCGACTGAAGTTGTCGCGCAGCGTAATCGGGGTCGCTGATGTGGGTGCGCCAGTCCGGATCGATGAGATCGACCTCGGATTCGAGCCGTTCGCCGAAGTCCTTCTTGTCGCCGAAGAAGAACTCGAACTTGAGCAGATCGCGCAACTGCAGTGCCGACTGCCACAGAGATTCCTGGGTCAACGGCGTCGAATCGCCGCTGGTCGGGAGCACCACCAACTCGCCGATGGCGCGCATGACGAAGAAGTGGATCGCGTTGTTGCGGAAGAACGCTGCCACCAGGTGCTTGTCCTGGGCCAGGTAGAACAGCGGCTCGGGGCCGTCGTCGAAACGCTTGACGACGTTGGCGTTGACCTGTGCGATGACGGCCGAGCGCACGACATCGACGTCGGCGATGTCCACGCCGCCCGCGGTGGGCAGGTTGCGGCGTTTGATGTAGCGCGCGAGCGGGGCGATGATCGCCCACATCTCGTTGACGTTGAGAGCGCGATCCTCGATGCCGAGCAGGGCCATGGTGACCAACGCCGCCGGCGTCACCGGAGTCGCGTCGTTGATCGCGTGGGAGACGCCGAGCGCGATCTTCTGCACCGCCACCCGCTTGTCGGGATTGTCGGCGACGATCGACGCCACCGACATCGGCTCGCCGAAGTTCAGGTACACGTTGCCGCGCAACGTGCCCTGCGCCCGGATGTAGCCGATGGCCATGCGAATGCCCTCGGCCTGCTTCTTCGCTCCGTGCGACTCCTCGGCCATCGCACCGACCTCGTGGAGGCGGTCGTAGGTGATCGACGTCGGAACCAGGTAGACGTCCTCGGCATCGCTGGTCTCGAGTGCGTCGACCAGATAGGTCAACAACCCGAACCGCGGCGGGCGGAGCTTTCCGGTGCGGCTGCGGCCGCCTTCGATGTACCACTCGAGGTTGAACCGCTTGCTCAGCAGGAAGCTCATGTACTGGCGCAGCGTCCACTTGTAGATCGCGTCCGAGAATTTCCGCTGGATGAGCACCACGCCACTGCGTTTGGCGATCGGACCCAGCGGCCAGAAGCCGACGTTGATGCCGCCCATGACGTGGTTGAGCGGCAGACCTTCGGCCAGCAGCGCCGGACGCAGCACGAGCGGGTCGAGATAGGAACGGTGGTTGGGAAGGAACACCAGCGGATAGTTCTTGTTGAGCTCGCGCACCTTCTGCAGTTGATCGCGGTCCACGTCCACCTTGTACGCCCGCGAGAAGTACGCCCCGAGGGTTCCCCACATCTCGACTGCACGACGGGTCTCGGTTGCCACCATCTCGCCCAGGATGTCCTGGACGCGCTTGTCGACGGCCTCGCGATCCTGGCCGACCTCTTCCGCGAGCTCGGTGATCCCGTCGCGGAACTTCTTCTGCTCCGTCATGTCCTCGACGACGAAGCGCGGGATCTTGTACTCGGAGCCGATGACGCCGCGCTCGGCCTTGTCCAATGCCAGACTGGCCTGACGCAGAATGAACGACGACAGGGACGTGCCGCCACCGCGTTCGAACCGCTCTCGCAGGTCACTGAGTGTCGCGGGTTCCCCGACCAGCACCGCGGAGTGGTCGGGGTCGTCGCCTGCCACCCATCGCTGCCATACCTGGGTGGGCTTGGACCGACCACGGGGTGCGAAGATGCGGTGCAGAATGCCGTTCTTGCGATCGGACAACGTGACCCGCAGCGGGATGAGCAGCGGATCGTCGGCGTACCCGCGAACACTGTCCGACAGTGACGTTCTCGCCTCACCCGAGAGCACAACCGAGGGCGGACGGGGCTCGCCGTCCGGTGTGGTGGCGTCGATCCACTGATTCAGAGCCTGCACCTCGAGGGTGGATTTGGCGTCGAGCAAATACACGTGCGGACCGTCGCTGAGCGACTGTTCGTCCGCGTCGAGGTGGTACATCGAGACTCCTGTTCCGCACCTCCGCAAGAAGGCACGCCGCCAGGCTACGCGGCAGAAACCGCGCGCGAGGGTGGTTCGGCGAGGGTGGTTCCCGGACGCCGATCTCCCCGAGAGTCGGGCAGCTACCGGCCGGTACTCGGTGAGGGTCGACGACACCTGGAGTGGGCTCGGGCGGCGCGCGCGACGGCTGTCGTATAGGGTCGGAGTCATCGACCTTCTCGGTCACCCTCAATCTAAGTGTTAATCCAAGTAACAGTTACTTGTGGTTACAGTTACTTGGATTAACAGACAAATTGGCTCTCGATGCGTCGATCCGACGCGCTCTGCGCTGCCCGGCCGCATCTCACCTGCATCTGTGCGACAGTATTCGCAAACACTTTCGAGAAAGGTCGGTAGTCGAATGCCACCCCGTGGGCGCGCCGTGAACGATTCGTTGACCCCCGAGAATCTGACGACACTGGCGGCGGCGCTGGCCGAGGGGCGTCGTGCCACCGTCTATCTCCGTGAACCGAATCCGAGCCTCGGGTTGCCCGACGGCACCTCGGCGAAGGTCGTGTCGATCGACGGCAACACGGTCACGATCAGCCCGAAGGGCGTCAACGACGAATTGCCCTACGAAGCCGAGGAACTGCGCATCACCCGCAACGCGGCAACTCCGCCTGCGCCGGCCAAGCGCGTACCTGCCAAGAAGACCTCGGCGGCTCCGCCGGTGAGAAGAGCCGAGCCGCAACCCGCGCCCGCGGCGGTAGCGCCCAAGGCAGAACCGGTACAGCCCAAGGCGGTGGAACAACCGAAGACTGCGTCACCGCAGAGTTCTTCTCCCCGTCGAGTCAAGAGGGCACCGGGCGGAATCAGCGTCACCATTCATGCCGGCGCCGACAACGATTGGTCGGTCACGGTGACCCAGGGTGCGAAGCGGCCCACCAAAGCGCAACCGGTGAGCCCGGAGTCGGTGAGCCGCGCTGTTCGGGAGTTGGGCGATCCCACGGCACGCGACGCAGTCGAGGCAGTCATCTCCCACGCGCGCGAGGAGGCCGCACGGCGCGTTGCAGAACTGAGCCGGCAACTCGAAGAGGCGCGCACGACGCTTGCCGCCCTCGAGCAGGACGTATGAACGACTCACTCGTGTTCGTACACCTGTTGTTGCTAGGGTTCTGCCGACACCGCTGAGAGGGAGTACATGTTCAAGAAATTCATGCTCGTCGTCGTGGGGGCGGCTGCAATCGTAGCCAGCGTCGGCGTGGGGACCGCATCCGCGGCCGCTCCAGCTGCTCTCGGCGGCGGCTCGGGAATCATCGTCGGAGGCCAGGCCGAGTGCACGCTGACGACGATCGGAAACGACCGCAACGGAAACCTGGTCGGCTTCACCGCCGGCCACTGCGGCCAGGCGGGTGCCTCCATCGTTCCCGAATACGACACCTCCCTCGGCGAGGTCGGCCGCATCGCGTTCTCGAACCCGGAATACGACTACGCCCTCATCGAATTCCAGCGTGACAAGGTCGCACCGATCAACCGCGTCGGCAATGTGACCATCTCTCAGGTCGGCCCGCCGACGGCGTTCCCGAACATCGTCTGCAAGGAAGGCCGTACCACCGGCAACACCTGCGGACTCGCGTACGGCGACATTCTGCAGTCGCAGGAGACCTGGGCTCAGCTGTGCGTCGTCGAAGGTGACTCGGGCAGCCCGGTCGTCGTCGGCAACACCCTCGTCGGCATGGTCAACGCCTACCTCGGCGTGGCGTGCTTCGGACCCGAGGTCGGCACCAACTTCGACGCGATCCTTCGCAACGTCGATCAGGGCAACGGACTCGGCGCAGGATTCGTCCCGGCTCCCTAGCTCCACCTGGTTTCGACCGAAGGCCCCGTTCGCGCGATGTGTTGCGCGAACGGGGCCTTCGCCGTTCGCGGGGTAGGTGAGGCTCTCAGCGGGCGCGGGCCGACGAGTCGGACGACCGAATGTCGGCGACGATGCGTTCGGCGTCGTCCGGCGCGATTCCCAGCAGTACCAGGCTCGACGTCGTCGTCGCTCCCGCCGGGTCGCCGATCGCACCGGCGTTGGTGGCATCGAGGATCGACAGTGCGATCGCCTCGATGTTGAGGATCAGTACTTCTGCGGCGAGATACGAGGAGAACACACCCTCGCGCTGGCCGCGCCGGATGACGGCGGCGGCCGATTCTCGCATCGGTCCGAGGAGATCGTGAATACTGTTGTGTCCCAGATCTGTTCGTGCAACGGCGAGTAGCAGTCGGTACTGATCGCCGACGCGTGTCAGAGCGAGTGTCTGCCGGACGAACACCGTGACGGCCGATTCGTCCGCGGCCGGAACCCGGCCGAGTGCGGCCGAGATGCTGTCCGCTGCCTCCAGGGCGATACCGTCGATCAGAGCTTCGCGAGAGGCGAAGTGGGCGTACACGGTTCGCCGGACTACTCCTGCAGCAGCGGCGACATCGTTGATGGTCGCATCGGGATTGTCTGCCAGGACCCCTTGCGCAACGTGCAGAATTCGCGCTCGGTTGGACCGGGCGTCACGGCGTTGCACGGGCGGCGCTGCTGCGTCCCGTGCAATCGAACTCGACTCCGTCGTCTTGTGCACAGGACAACATCTAGCACGATCGCGGGCGGCCAGTGTGGCTGCCGCCACAAAAGATTGCCGATCCTAGCCGATGCTTCCTAAGCTGCACAGCACTGTGCAAGGTGTGTCTCGCACTTTGCCAACGGGGGGGAACACACGATGACACTGCTTGCGATGACGCCTGTCCAAGACATGCACAAGCCGTACCCGCGACGCTGGTCGGCGCTGGTGGTGCTGTGCCTGAGCCTGCTGATCGTGGTCATGGCCAACACGTCACTGCTGGTCGCCGCACCGGCGATGACACTCGACCTGAGCCTGACGAGCAGCGACCTGCAGTGGGTGATCGACGGCTACACCGTCCCCTACGCGTCGTTGATGTTGCTGTGCGGTGTGATCGGAGATCGCTACAGCCGCCGTGGCGCTCTGATCATCGGCCTCATCATCTTCGTCGCCGGTTCGGTGGCCGGGGCGCTCACCGATGCCACCCTCGGGGTGATCCTGGCCCGCATCGTCATGGGTGTGGCCGCTGCCATCGTCATGCCCGCCACACTGTCGTTGCTGGTGGCGACCTTCCCGAAGCGGGAGCGCGCCACCGCGGTCACCGTGTGGGCGGCCACCTCCGGACTCGCGATCGCGGCAGGGCCGCTGTTGGCGGGCTGGCTTCTCGAGAGCTACACCTGGCATTCGACGTTCCTGATCAATGTTCCGATCGCGTTGGCCGCCATCGTCGGGGCCGTCGTACTGGTCCCGCCGTCACGGGCCGTCGACCCGGGTGCGATCGACTGGATCGGTGGTCTGCTGTCGGTGCTGGCCGTATCGACCATCGTGTACGCCATCATCGAGGGGATGCACTTCGGCTGGACGGTCGGGCCGTTGTACTTCGCGCTCGTCGGGCTGCTGTCGGTCCTGGGCTTCGTGGGATGGGAACTGCGCCATCCCAATCCGTTGCTCGACGTCCGAATGTTCTCGTCCCGCGTCCTCAGCGGAGCCACCCTGGCGGTGCTGATCTTCTTCCTCGTCACCTTCGGTGCCATCTACTTCGTCGCGCAATACCTCCAGTTCGCACTCGGTTTCGGTCCGGTGTCCACCGGCATTCACCTCCTGCCTTTGGCCGGCGCAGTCTTCGTCGGATCCGGAATCACGATGTGGCTCACGCCGAAACTGGGACCCCGCATCACCGTCACCGCAGGCATGGTCGTGGGAACGCTGTCGGTCGTCTCGCTCATCGGGATCGACGCGACGGCGACGTACTCCGACTTCCTTCCCGTACTGACGCTGCTCGGTCTCGCAATCGGCCTGTCCGTCTCGCCCTGCACCGACTCCATCATGGGCGAGTTCCCGGACAGCAAGCTCGGGGTCGGCGGCGGCCTCAACGACACCGCCCTCGAACTCGGCGGATCGCTCGGCATCGCTGTGCTCGGATCGGTGCTCGCCGCGTCCTACCGTCAGGGAATCGAAGGGTTTCTGCAGACCTTCCCCGGCAAGCAACCGAACGGACAGTACACCGGGCAGGCGGCGGAAGGGCTTGCCGCGTCTCAGGATTCGCTGGCCGGTGCGGTGATCGTCTCCGACGTCATCCGCGACCAGAATGCATTCCTCAGCGGGTTCGCCGACAATCTCGAAGCCAATGCCGTCGCGGCGTTCGGTGACGCAGTGGTGCACACGAGTGTCGTTGCCGCCGTGATGTTCGGCGTCGGCACCGTAATCGTGGCGCTGCTCATCCCGGCCAAGACTGCGACGGCGTCGTCGGAGAAGATCGCGTTCGAGCCGATCGTCCCCTTCGTCGCACCGCCGGCCAAGGATCCGGCAGCAGATCGAGAGGTCGCCGAGCTCGAACAACTCCTCGAGCGGCCGTCGGCCGAGCCCCATAAATCCGGTGCACGACACGCATTGCGAATCGCCGAGGAGACCGCACCGCCGGCTGCACGCATCGTGGCCGAGCCGGCTCTGGTGGACGCCGAACTCGAGCGTCCCAGCATCTATCAGCTGGCCTCGAAGGTGTACGAACTCGACGCCTCCGTCGCCCGGCAGGCCACAGTGGACAGCAAGTCCGGTGACCGCGTGACGATCCACCAGCTCGCCCTGTCCAACCTGGCGCGCACCCGACGCGTCGAGGCCGAGGAAGCTCTCGACGCCGCGCTCGAATTGAGCGACCTTCCGGTTGCACCCGCACCGGAGCCGGTCGAACCGACCTCGCCGCTGCAGACCTTCTACCAACGGGCCAGCAGACAACAAGCGAACTGCACCGCATTCAAGGAACGCTCGAGCTCCATGTGGGCAATGCCGCTGTAGTTCCGCCCTATCCCACCCGTCCCCACCCGCCGCC
>NZ_NOYE01000004.1:0-23823 GCF_002258285.1 Rhodococcus sp. 06-418-5 | reverse complement strand
GGCGAAGAGTTCGTTGCGGTCGGTGTCGTCGGCGGGTGGTGTCTTGCCGCCGTAGGTGTCGTGGAGTTTGGTGATCGCTTCGCGGATGCGGCCGGTGCGTGCACCAGGCCCGGTGGCGGCGGTGATCATCGCTTTCCGCGCGATGTCCTGGCCTGCTGGGGGGAGGTTCTTCGGTGGGGTTTCGGCGAAGGTGAGGATCAACGCGGCGTGGTCGATGGTCATGACGCCGGTGTTCACGGCGTCGGCGATGTCGGGGAAGTTCTTCAGTCCGCGGGCGAGGGCGACGATCTTGTTCGCCTTACCCGCCGAGAGCAGGGTGGTGGAGGTGAGCCAGCCGGCGGGGCCGGGGAATCCGAGCTTCTCCCGGCTCACGCGGGTGTCGATCTCGGCGACGAGAGCGATCCGCCGGGCCTCCAACAACTGAATCCGGTGGGAGACCGCGGCGGCGTCGGCGAGGAGTTCGCTCTCGCTCAGTTGCCAGATCGCCGCGGTCATGGGAGCAAGTGTATCGAACGCACGTTCGACTGGCAACCATAGTGCAATCGAAAACTATTGCCACGCTTAACTATTCGCGATCCTGAACCTGTCGGTGCGTCGTGGTAAGGGACCGTCGGCACCCGAAGATCGCATGTCTCGGCCATTGTGGGCGAAAAGTGCACACCCGAACTTTGGTGCGTTCCTCTGGACCGCCGATCCTGAAGGTCGTCCGCATGCGGGTTTGGGCGAGACGCCGAGTTCTGCGGCAGTGTCATTCCGCAGCGACGATTGGGTGCGATGGGTTGGGTCGGCTGGACGGCTGCGGCAGGAACCTTGAAGGCGGCCGGTTCCGATCTCTGCGTCTCTGCGTCGCAGCCGGCGCAGTGGGCGTTGCGTGGTTGATACCAACGAGACACTCGACAGGATCCGACTGCACTCGGTTTCGCCGAGCTCACTGAGCGAATCGAAGATTTGCGGTTCAAGGATCCAACGCGTCAGTACACCTCGCGCTGTCGTTCTTGTTCCAATACCTGCTCCAGGTCGCTCAATCGGTTCATCGACGACACCTGTCGCGCCGTTCGGTGATTGAGCGCCAACATCTCACGGTGCCGGTGCACGAAGGCCCAGTAGCCGGCGGTGAATGGGCACGCATCGTCGCCCAGTCGCTTCTTCGGGTTGAATTCGCACGGCTTGCAGTAGTCGGTCATGCGGTTCAGGTATGCCCCACCCGAGGCGTAGGGCTTGGTGGCGATCACGCCGCCGTCCGCGTGTTGACTCATGCCGATCACGTTCACCGGCATCACCCAGGCGAACCCGTCGACGAAAGCCGTTGCGAACCAGTCGGTCAACGCTCGCGGATCCCAAGCATGTTGCAGCGCAAAGTTTCCCAGGATCATCAGTCGGGGAATGTGGTGCACCCAGCCGCGGTCGCGCACGCCGTCCACCGTCGACGACAGGCATTTCGCGACCACAGCGTCGCCGTCCAACTCGAGCAGCCAATCCGGCAGTGGCTCATGCGCTTCGAGCTTGTTGCGCTCGAGGTACTCCGGCCCCAGATGCCAGTACAGGTGCCACACGTATTCGCGCCAGCCGAGGATCTGTCGAACGAAACCCTCCACGCTCGCCAGCGGAGTGCCGTCGCGGTGGGCGTCCTCGGCTGCATGCGCCACGTCCAGCGGCTGCAGCAGGCCGAGGTTCAGTGGCACCGACAGCAGCGAGTGAGACATCGTCCAGTCGTCGGCCATCACCGCGTCCTCGTACTTGCCGAAGTCGTCCAAGCGGTAATTCACGAAGTGCGCCAACGCGTCCGACGCCTCGGCCGCGGTCACCGCGAATACTCGGGGCCCGTCGACTCCGACGGTGTCGAGGTCCCACTCGTCGAGGTCGGCGCGCACCTGCTCGTCGATGGCATCCTCGGTCGGCCACCACGGTTCCTCCACGCCCAGGGTCAGACGCCCCTTCGGCGGTGGCGACTGGTTTTCGGCGTCGAGGTTCCACTTGCCCGACACCGGGTCGGCACCGTCCATCAGCACATCGAACCTCTTGCGCTGCTCCCGGTAGAACGTCTCCATCCGGAATGTCCCACGCTCGGCCGCCCAGTCGGCGAACTCGGCGCGGGGGAGCGCGAACATCGGCGTCGGGAGAATCTCCGAGACCAGGCCCTCCTCGTGCAAGGCGGCGACGAACTTCTCGGCCGCATGTGAGGTGGGCTCGAACACCACCACGGGCTTGCCGTACTCGGCCAACCCTTCCCGGTATGTCTCGGTCTTTAGGTAGGTGACGCGGTCGCCCAACTCGTCGGCCAGATGACGCATACCCGACAACACGAGATGCAGCTTCTGCCGGTGGTATCGCCGACGCCGGAATACGCGCAGGGACTCGATCATCAGCACATCCCGATCGGCATGCTCGTCGACCGAGTGAAAGTGCGGACCGAGCTGATCACCGAACAACCACAGAGCGTCCATTCTCGGAGTGTTCTCCCGCAGCGACGAAGGCAAACCAGCGTCCGGCGGATGGCCGTCCGGTGAACACTGTCGCCGACCCAGGCGCGCCTTACTTGACCACCGACCATCCATCGCATGGACTGACCCGATGCACGCTGAGTCTGCGCTTTCCAGAAGGACGTTTCTTCGCTCGTCGTCGGTGGCCGTCGCGGTGGCCGGAGTCGCCACGACGTTGCCTGCGACCGCCCACGCACAGGGCAGCGACCGCGGCTTCCTGCACGGGGTCGCATCGGGAGATCCGTTGCCCGACGCGATCGTCCTCTGGACCCGCGTCACTCCCACGCCCGACGCCACCCCTGGCTCCGGCGTCGGACCGCAGGTATCGGTGACGTGGCGGATCGCCCGCAGCGCGGACATGAGTGACGTGGTCTCCTCCGGAACCGTCGCAACCGGCCCCGACGCCGACCACACCGTGAAGGTCGACGTCGACGGCCTGGCTGCCGACACGACGTACTTCTACGACTTCCGGACGAGCGACGCGGCATCGGCCGTCGGGACCACGCACACCGCTCCGCGCAACGACGCCGACATCGACGCGATGCGCTTCGGCGTGGTCTCGTGCTCGAACTGGGAGTCGGGGTACTTCGGCGCGTACCGGCATCTGGCCGCCAGGGGAGACCTCGATGCCATCGTCCATCTCGGCGACTACATCTACGAGTACGAGACGGGCGGGTTCCCGGGCCGCGACGGGGTGATCCGGCAGCATTCGCCCACCCACGAGATCGTCACGCTCGCCGATTACCGTCAGCGCCACGGTCAGTACAAGTCGGATCCCGATCTGCAGGCGGCGCATGTCGGTGTGCCATGGATCTGCACGTGGGACGACCACGAATCCGCCAACGATGCCTACGACACCGGCGCGCAGAATCACACCCCGGGTACCGAGGGCGACTGGTCCATCCGCAAGGCCAATTCCGAGCAGGCGTACTACGAGTGGATGCCGGTACGCGCCGCAGGCACCGCGACCAACCGGCATCTCTACCGTCGACTCCGGTTCGGCAACCTGCTCGAACTGTCGATGCTGGATCTGCGCACCTACCGCTCGCAGCAGGTGTTGCCGTTCAACGGGCCCGAGGTCGATTCACCCAACCGGACCATCACCGGTGCGGAGCAGATGCAGTGGCTCACCGACGGGATCGTCTCGTCGCCGACGCAGTGGAAGATCGTCGGCAATCCGGTGATGATCACGCCCACCCTCATCCCGCCGCTCGATCGAGATGCGGCCAGGGCCGTCACCTCGCTTCTCGGAATCCCGGAGGGCGGCATGCCGTACAACGCCGATCCGTGGGACGGGTACACCGCCGACCGGCGCAAGCTGCTCGGTGCCATCGTCGACGCTGGCGTCGACAACACCGTCTTCATCACCGGCGACATCCATTCGGCGTGGGCCTGCGAGGTGCCGCTCGATGCGGCGCGCTACGCAACGACGGAACCCGCTGCGACCGAACTCGTCGTCACCTCGGTGAGCTCGGCCAACATCGACGACCTGACGCGTACTCCGCCGCACACGCTGGGCCGGGTCGCCGAGGAAGCATTCAAGGCACTCAACCAC
The DNA here is from genome assembly GCF_002258285.1 of Rhodococcus sp. 06-418-5. Classification (NCBI taxonomy): domain Bacteria; kingdom Bacillati; phylum Actinomycetota; class Actinomycetes; order Mycobacteriales; family Nocardiaceae; genus Rhodococcus; species Rhodococcus sp. 06-418-5. Next base: position 19,788 of record NZ_NOYE01000004.1, on the reverse strand, counting down.
CACGTGAAGTTCGTGGACCTCGACAGCCACGGGTTCGGCGTTTTCGAGGTCACCAAGACTGCGGCTCGGATGGACCACTGGTTCCTCACCGCCAAGGAGGATCCGCAGACCGGCGTGTACTGGGGATCGGGCTTCACCGTGGACTCGGGCACCCAGCGCGTCCGGGCGGCGGCACCGCCTGCCTGACGACGCGCCATACTGGACGGCGTGGCTGTACCGAAAATCGTCCTGTTCTACGTCTTCACTCCGCTGCCCGATCCCGAGGCGATCCGGCTGTGGCAGCAGGCGCTGGCCGCGTCCAACAACCTGGCCGGACGCATCCTGATCTCAGAACACGGCATCAACGCGACGGTCGGCGGCGACGTCGACGACGTCAAACGGTACGTCCGTGGCACCCGCAGCTATCCGGCGTTCAAGTCGGCCGACATCAAGTGGTCCGATGGGCTCGGAAACGATTTCCCGAGACTGAGCGTGCGGGTGCGGGACGAGATCGTCACCTTCGGAGCCCCCGGGGAACTGAAGGTCGACGCCGACGGCGTGGTCGGCGGCGGCACCCATCTGAGCCCGGAGCAGGTGCACGAGCTCGTCGATTCTCGCGGCGACGACGTCGTCTTCTTCGACGGCCGCAACGCCTTCGAAGCCGAGATCGGAAAGTTCAAGAACGCGGTGGTGCCCGACGTCGATACGACCCGGGATTTCGTCTCCCAGCTCGATTCCGGTGCCTACGACCACCTGAAGAAGTCCCCGGTGGTCACGTACTGCACGGGGGGAGTGCGGTGCGAGGTGCTCTCGTCGTTGATGGTCGCGCGCGGGTTCGAGGAGGTCTATCAGCTCGACGGCGGAATCGTCCGCTACGCAGAGACTTACGGTGACGACGCGCTCTGGGAGGGGTCGCTGTTCGTCTTCGACAAGCGGATGGCGCAGAACTTCTCCGACCACACCGCCGTCATCGGCCGGTGCAGTGCCTGCGGCAATCCGACGTCCCGCTATCAGGATTTCGACGGCGACGCCGGCCGTGGTCTGCGGTTGATCTGTCTCGACTGCGCGTAGAGAGATGCTGCCCTTCCGGGACGGTCTCGCTGCGCTGAGACTGCTGTTGCCGCATGGTGATTCGGCTGTCACCATCGTGGAGTATCTCGAACGGGAGATGCCCGAGGACGACTGGCGACGGGCCATGCTCGACGCCGAAGTGGTGGACGAGAAGAGCAGGCCCATCTCCGTCGACACGCGGTACCGCGCAGGCAGTCAGGTGTACTTCTATCGCATTCCGGCGCAGGAGGTTCCGGTTCCGTTCGAGATCGGCATCCTGCACGAGGACGGCGATCTATTGGTTGTCGACAAACCTCACTTCCTCGCCACCATCCCGCGTGGCCGACACGTCACCGAAACGGCGACGGTACGACTGCGCAGGCAGTTCGACTGCCCCGACCTGACGCCTGCGCACCGACTCGATCGCGCCACCGCCGGGGTGTTGCTCTTCACCAAGACCAAGCATGCCCGACGGCCGTATCAGGAACTCTTCTCCTCCCGCAATGTCACCAAGGAATACGAGGCGGTTGCGGGATTCGATGCAGCGCTGGAGTTTCCACGCGTCGTCCGGAGTCGAATCCTCAAAGAACACGGGGTCATGACAGCATACGAGGAGCCGGGGGAGCCGAACAGTGAGACCTCGATCGACCTGGTCGACACGTTCGGCACGTCCGCTCGATACCGACTCTTCCCCAAGACGGGCAAGACTCATCAGCTGCGAATCCACCTGTCGTCGTTGGGGATTCCCATCGTGAACGACCCGTACTATCCGGTGTTCTCTTCTATCCCGGCCGATGACTTCACCCGGCCGTTGCAACTTCTGGCCCGGGCTCTGAACTTCACGGACCCGCTCACCGGTGAGCCCAGGCGCTTCGTCAGTGCCCGAACCCTCGAGCCCTGACGGCCGGCCATCGTTCGTTCGGACGATTGTGACAATTGGGACGCGAGGTTAGCGTGTCGAGCGAAACATGTCCGACGAAATCGAAGAGGAGAACAGCGTGAAGCGTCGTCTTGCTGTTGTGCTGGGAGCCGCAGTCATCGCCATCGCGTCGCCGGCAGTCGCGGTGGCCGATACCGGAAGTGCGAGCACCGGTAGCGCGAGCGGAGTCTTGGGTGGTTTCGAGATGCTGTCGCGGCTCTGGGAGGCCTGCGCGGTAACCATCTTCACCGGACAGTGCACCGGTGTCGTCGCCACAGACGTGACCTACTGGTAACGCGTGCCCTGAGCCAAACCCTCCGCCGAACCCCCTGAACCGACAAACGCGCGCGCATTCGCCAGACGCTCGCGGAACAGGTAACCGTTCCGTGAGCATCCGGCAAACGCGCGCGCGTTTGCGTGGAGCTCGAGCCCTACTTTGCCAACGACCGCGCCATTCCGCGTTCGATGGCGGCGACCAGCTGCGGGCGCAGTTCGGCGGCGGGGACGATGTGGTGCACCGATCCGACGTTCTGTGCACGCTGGATGTTGTGGATGGCCTCGAATTCGGCTGCCACTTCACCCAGTTTGGCGTTGCGGGCGTTCGCTCGCACGGTGGCCAACTCGACGCGCAGGGCCGAGCGGGTGGCGTCGTCCTCGGCGGTGTTCAGTCGTGTCTCGAGTTCCTTGACGGTCGGATCCGCTGCGGTGCGGGCGTTGACGTCGCGGGTGAACACCACTGCTGCGGCGGGGGCACCACCGAGCACGGAGGCGAAGGAGCCCTCCACCGCGAGGACCTCCATGTTGTCGTTGAGCGCTCCGGAGAACACCACGAACGCGCCGCCGTGGTAGCGCGAGACGACACAGAACACGACCGGTCCATCGAAGTTGACGATGGCGCGGCCGATCTCGGCACCGTATTCGAGCTGGATGTTGCGCAGCGATTCCGGTGATCCGTCGAAGCCGGAGAGGTTGGCCAGCACTACGATCGGCCGGCTTCCGCTGGCGGCGTTGATGGCGCGTGCCGTCTTCTTCGACGAGTTCGGGAACAGGGTGCCCGAGGTCCACTGATCGGGGCCGTCGGACGGGAACCAGCCCTTGCGGGGGATGGCCCGCGATTCGATACCGATGACGGACACCGGGATTCCGGCGAGGTGGGCGTCGAACACCACGGAGGTGTCGGCGTCGGCCATGTCGGCCCAACGCTCGAGTACCGAGTGGTCCTGGTCCACCACGGCGCGCATCACGGTGCGAATGTCGAACGGCTTCTTGCGGTCGGGGTTGGTGACCGAGGAGAAGATGTCGCCGACGGTGGTGAAGTCGCTCGACGGGTGCACGTGCGGGTAGGTACGCACGTCGCGCTCGGTCGGGTCCGCGGTGGCTGCCCGGCGCGGGAAGCGTTCTCCCGGAGCGGCGTACGCGTGATCGTAGTGCGCGAACAGGATGTCGCACGCGGCCCGCAGGTTCGGTGCCCAGTACTGCGCCTGGCCGTTGGGGCCCATGACGCGGTCGTAACCGCCGATGCCGAAGTTGTCCTCGGCCGAGACGCCGCCGGAGTAGTCCAGGGACTGCTTTCCGGTGAGCACCATCGCACTGTCGGGGGTCATCACCAGGATGCCCTTGGTGTGGGTGAGCATGGTGGCTTCGGCGTTCCAGTACGGCTGCGCGCCGACGTTGATGCCTGCGACCACGATGTTGATCTCACCGCCGGCCTGGGTGAAGGTGATGATGCGACGCAGTCCGCGCGAGACCCAGTCCATGTTCTCGGTGCCCGATTCCATGGAAATCGTTGCACCGGAGGACAATGCGAACCATTCGACGGGCGCGCCGAGTTGTTCGGCGAGGTCGATGGCCGCGACGATTCGCGAGCACTCGGCCTCGGCGACGGTGCCCAGTGCCTTGGTCGGGTCACCGAACAGCGCGACGCGGGTGATGCCCTCGGGGTACTTGGCGGTCGGGGTGGTCGCGACACCGACGATGACGCCTGCGGAGTTGCGACCGTAGGGGCGATCGACGGGAGCGAGCACGCCGTCGGCGTCGAAGTCGTACTCGGTGAACGTGCCGCCGTTGCTGCTGAGCAACGGAATCAGCTCGTACGGGTACACGGTGCCGCGGGCCTGCGACCGCTGCACCTTCTGGGTGTACTCGTCGAGGGGACGCATCGGCTCGGTCGGCGGCGGAGTGATCTTCGCGACGATTCCCGCGCCGGAACGGTACGACAGGCGCAACGCGACCTCGCGTGGCGTCGCTCCCGGTGTTTCGGCCAGACGAGCGATGAGGGTGATCTCCTCGAGGCCCGCGCCGATCGTCAGCGGCGCGATGTGCCTGGCGATGGTGGCGATGCGGTCGGCGGGAACGTTCAGTACCGGCCAGACGTAGAGCACGACGCGGTTGGCGTCGAGGCGCTTCTTGCCGCGTCCGGCCTGAGCGCGGCGGATGCCGTCGAGGCAGGCCGCCACGGTCCGCTCGATCTCCGGTACCGCGACGATGTTGCCTGCATCGTCCAACTGTGTTGTGACGCCGCGGATCTCGGCCAGGGCGACCAGTCGCTCGTCGGAGGGGTTGGCCTTCGACGTCAGGTGGAACAGGTACGTTCCTGCGCTGGCGGGCAGGCGAACTCCGTCGAAGTTCTTCAGTCGCCACAGGTCCAGTCGCTGACCGGTCAGCGGGTGCATGTCCCGGATGATCGTGTCTTCCACGAGCGGCTCGGACCCCTCGGCCGTCGTTCGGCGATAGGTCATCTTTCGAGCTGTGGAACCGAAGGCGGTCACCGTCACGCGACGCCAGTGGCCGGTGCCGGGGTGCGCGGCCAGCACGGCTTGGAGCTGGGCCGAGAGTTCGTCGCCGTCGGTCGGCGCGTCCGGCCACGACAGGTAGAGGTCAACGGCCAGGTTCTCCGGGGACGGTCCGGCGATATCGTCCACCGAGTCCAGAGTTGCTGCGAGCGAATCGAAGTCGGTGGCCGTGGATACAAGGTGCAGCCGTTCGCCCGAGAGCTCGAAGTTGCCGGTGACGAAGTGCTTGCCGTCGCGGTCGAAGGCCTTGACGTCTTCGAGTGTGCGGATTTCGTAGTACTGGCGAGTGATCACTTCGAGCAGGGCACCGGGATCGGTGATCCGTTGTGCCAGAAGCTCGATCAACGGTTCCGGGGTGGCGACGAGAGCTGCGACGCGGGCGGAGTAGTCGGCCGCGTCGGGGTTCTCGGCCAGGTACTGCAGGCTGCCACGGACGCCGTCGTAGATCTTCTCGCGTGCACTGCGGATCTGTGGCTCGTCGAACAGCCGGAAGCGCAGGTTGCGGGCGACGTCGCCGATGACGGGGTAGCGGGCCTGGGTGGCACCGATGAGGCGCTCGAGTACCTCGGCCATGGCCGGGGTGGCCTCGGGCTGCGTCGAGCAGTCGCTGAGCCAGTGGCCGAGCAGGGCCGCGATGACCGGAACCTGGTTCTCCATGCGCTGCAGGGCCAGGAAGACGCGGTAGACGGCCTCTTCGAGTTCGGGGGTGCGTCCCTCGTCGATGGCGGCGTCGTAGTGCGCGAGGGCGCGAGTGAGCTTGGCGCGGAACGAATCCGGAAGCCCCTGAACGTCCGCGTCCAGCGAGTGCAGGAACGAGTGGAAGTGCTCACGGGGGGAGTGGACGCGTTCGTCGGTGCTCTCCTCGTCCATCGTCGGCCGGTTACGGGAGAGCTCGCAGATATCGGCGAACGTGCCCAGCAGAGCCAGCTCGGCGGAGACCAGCCCTGCGTCGTTGCGCGGCACATCCGCACGCAGAGTCTCATAGGTGGACAGCAGGTTTCGAGCGCGTGCTCCGCTGACGTCGAAGCCGGTGATGAGGGCGGCCAGTTCGTCGAGTCGGTCCAGGGCGCGACGCTGCGGCGAGCGCTGCTCGGCGTCGTCGACACCGCGGAACTGCACGCGCGGTGCCTGCTCGGAGACCTTCTGCTCACCGGCCTGATCCACGCGAAGCAGTGCCGCTCCGGCGTCGACCTGTCCGTTGACCGAGGCCAGTACCTCACGCACGGTGCCCGCGTAGGGAGACCGGACGGCGGTTTCCATTTTCATGGATTCGAGGACGACCAGGGTCTGTCCCGCGTCGACCTCGTCGCCGACGGCGACCGGGACGGCAACGACGACGGCGGGAGCCGGTGCGCGGACCAACCCGGCCTCGTCCTGAGAGATCTGGTGGCTGATGCCGTCGACCTCGACGAGGAAGTGTGCGGCTCCGGCGACGGTGACCACCTGGTAGCGGCGGTCGCCGATGACCAGACGGCTCTCGTACTTGCCGAGGCGTTCGACGTCGACCTGAAGCTCGCCGATGCCGTCACCGTCGATGCTGTAGCGGTGCGTCCCGGTCTGGCCTACCTCGAGCTTGTAGGCCTGCCCCTGGTAGTTCAATTCGACGGTGCGGCCGATGGCGTGGGTGGCGCGCGGGCGACCGCCACGTGCGGAGTTCAGGAACGCGGTGCGTTCGCGGCCTTCCTCGGCGTCGTAGGCGTCGATGGCGGCGGCGACGATGGCGATGTCGGCAACGGCCGTCGGGCCCACCTGGGAGCCGGCTTCGGTGCGGTCGAGCCAGCCGGTGTCGGCGGAGGCGGAGATGACTTCCTCGCGGTCGAGCAGGCTCAGCAGGAAGGACTTGGTGGTCGTTCCGCCGTCGATGACGACGGTGGTCTCACGCAGTGCGTTGCGCAACCTCGCCAAGGCTTCGCTGCGGTCGCGGCCCCAGGCGATGACCTTGGCGACCATCGAGTCGTAGTCGGGTGGGATGACGTCGCCCTGGGCGATGCCGGTGTCGACGCGGATGCCGGTGCCGAGGGGGAACTTGAGCAGCTCGACCGTGCCGGGAGCCGGTGCGAAGCCGTTGTCGGCGTCCTCGGCGTTGAGGCGAGCTTCGACGGCGTGGCCGAATTCGGGCGGGCATTCGCCGGGCAGTGCCTGGCCGTCGGCGACGAGGATCTGCAGCTTCACCAGGTCGATGCCGGTGGTGTATTCGGTGATGGGGTGCTCGACCTGCAGGCGGGTGTTGACCTCGAGGAAGGTGAAGATCTTCTGCTCGGGCTGGTACAGGTATTCGACGGTGCCTGCGCCCTGGTAGCCGGCGGCCTTGACGAGCTCGGCCGAGGCGGTGCGCAGCTGGTCGGCCTGCTCCTTGGTGAGCAGCGGTGAGCTCGATTCCTCGATGACCTTCTGGTTGCGGCGCTGGATGGAGCAGTCGCGCACGCCCGGGGCCCAGACGTTGCCGTGGCTGTCGGCGATGACCTGAACCTCGACGTGCCGGGCGTCGGTGACGAGCCGTTCGAGGAAGACGACGGGGTCGCCGAACGAGCGCTCGGCCTCACCCTGGGTACGTTCGAGAGAGAGTTCGAGTTCGTCCTCGTGGAAGACCTTGCGGATACCGCGGCCACCGCCGCCCGAGCGGGCCTTGATGATCAGCGGGTAGCCGATCGCCGCTGCGTGACGCCTGGCGTCGGCGCGGGTCTCGACGGGGCCGCCGGACCACGGTGCGACGGGGACGCCGACCTTCTCGGCGAGGATCTTCGCCTCGACCTTGTCGCCGAGCAGACGCATCGCGTCGGCCGACGGGCCGATGAAGGTGATGTTCAGGCGGGCGACGAGGTCCGCGAACGTCGGGTCCTCGGCGACGAAGCCCCAGCCGACCCACACCGCGTCGGCACCGGACTCGACGAGCGCGGCCTCGAGGACGCCGTAGTCGAGGTAGGCCGATCCTGTCCCGGGCTTGCGCAGCGTGACCGCTTCGTCGGCCTGGCGGACGAACATCGCGCGCTTCTCCGCCTCGGTGTGCAGCGCTACGGTGCGGATGCCGTAATCGTGTTCGGCGTTGAGCTCTCGGACGGCTCGGATCAGGCGTACTGCTGCCTCGCCTCGGTTGACTACTGCAATCCGCTTGAACAACGTATCTCTCTTCGCTCGGTGTGGGCGCACCGCGTCGGTGCGCTCGATGGAACGTGGATTGGTGCCGGGCATGCCATTTTCTCGTTCGTCATGCGGCACTCCGATCGGCTCATTCTAACGGTAACGAGGCCCTGTGCACCGCCAACAGCGTTCGGCGTGAGTGTGATTGATCACCAACAAGTGAAACATATTCTGTGGCAACCACTTTGGCTACGAACTCGCTGTCGAGTTTTGTTCACCTCGCAAACGTACTCGCGAGTAGCGTTGGCGCGAGGCGTAATTCGCCATTCGACCACTCGCGTTGCTACCGGCGAGTACATTACCGGTGGGTACAACTCGAGCCGATCGGCTCGAGTTGGTTCGCGCGTCGCCGAGTGCGGTCTCCCTCACCTGTCGCCCTCGCTCACCCGCGGCAGTCGCAGCGCGTTGACCCACAGCCTCGTGGCCGTTGCGAGCAGGGCCTCGGAGTCCTCGGGCGGACGGCCGTCGACGGCGTCGACCACGAAGTGGTTGAAGGCCAGCCGACTGATCATCGAGGACAGTGCGCGGGAGGCCAGCAGAGGATCGAGTTCCGCGTCGGCCAGGCCGCGGCTCTGCAGACTCTCGATGCTTCGGGCGTTGCGCCTGACGAAGGCATCGGCGCGTTCGCGGCGGAGGCGGCGGAACTCGGGATCGATGTTCGATACCTGCTCGAGCAGCGCCATCAGCTTCGCGTTGCGCTGGTAGGCCTCGAAATAGGCGCGGTTGCTCGCAGCGATCACTGCCACCGGATCGTCGTGCGGGTCCACTCGCTCGGTACCGGGATGCAACATGTCGTCCCGTGCCTGCTCGAGCACGGCGGCCAGGATCTCTTCCTTGCTGGTGAAGTAGGTGTAGAAGGTGCCGGCCGAGCACCGAGCGGCGCGGGTGATGTCGATGAGCCGGGAGTCCAGGTACCCACTGTCCTCGAAAACTCGGCGCGCAGCCGCCACGAGCGAGGATCGAGTTCGCAGCCCGCGCGGGGTGATCGGCAGCTCCCGATTCGGCAGCTCGCGGTCGGACTCCGGCGCGGCAGGCATTCAGTCTTTATACGTCATTCCCCGCGAGCTTCCGGTCGGATGAACCGGGTGAATCTCACTCCGCTGTCGAACTGGCGCGATTCGAGGTGCTCGAACCGCTGAGCGGGGAACGGATCGGCACCCGTCCCGGGCGAGAACAGGCCGATTCCCCGCCCGAGTACGACGGGATTGACCTTGAGGAACAGCTCGTCGATCTCGGGCAGCAGTTGACCGGCGAGGTTTCCCCCGCCGCAGATCCAGACGTCGAACTCCGACTCCTCGGCTTTGAGGCTCCTGACGAGTCCGATCGGATCGTCGTTCACCACGGTGAGGGTCGGGTCGTCCGACCGGGCGAGGGTGCGAGAGAGAACGTACTGGCGCAGGTGGGGATAGGGGCTGGCGATCCCGGCGTCCAGCGCCGGTTGCAGCGTCTCGCGGCCCATGACGAGGGTGTCGAACCGAGTGGGCGGACCGTCCAGGCCGAACAGGGCCCGCACGTGCACGGGTAACGTCTCGGGCAGCTCGGCCACGATGGCATCGAGGTGATCGCCTTCGGCCACGAAACTGTCGTAGCCGCCGTCCGGTGCGGCGATGAACCCGTCGAGGGTGACCGCGATGTAGTAGACCAGCTTGCGCATTCGGCTCCTGTCGTGGTCGACGGGGTGAGAACCCGTGGTCAGGGCGGGCGGGTCGGTTCGCTGTGGGAGATCCAGCGACCGAAGTGGGTCTTTGTGACCCAGCACTAGAACATATTTTGTGTTCTCGGGACGCGATGAACAACTTGTTTTCAACGGCTAGTCTGGCCCGGGTGTGCAAACACCGTCCCTGAAACGGACGACCATTCGAGTATTTGTGGGGAAACTGTGACGGCTGCAGCTGCTACCGGTCGTGAACACGACGACGAGCTCAAGAGCAGGGTGCAACGCCTGCTGCGCTTCCTTCGCGAAATCGTCGAGGCGCGCTCGAACCCGGTGCTGCGTTTCGACGACCACATGCAGATCGAGTGGGTCCACGCCGGGGACGTTCCCATGCAGCTCGACCCCCGAGCCAAGCAGGGTGGTGTGGTGCTCCGTGCACCTCGCATCGCGGTCGACGAGCCGCCCGAGCCGCCTGCGCTGCTGTCGGGCTGGCTCGATCCTCAGGTCGTCGCAGACAGCCGCTACCGCGAGCTCGAGCTGGCCGACGCATCCTCGGTGACGTCACGCCGTCGAGAGGAAGCGCAGGAGTCCGACGCCGACTTCGACATCCGCAAGGCCTACGAGATCAAGCAGGCCTTCGAGGAGTACTCCGAAGCGTGGAAGGAATGGGCGCAGGAGGATCGGGATCGGCGACCGCAGGCCGCTCTGTACCAGGCACTGCAGCTGATGATGCAGGAGCTAGCGTCGCGACCGGAGTCGATCGAGCTCGTGGTGGCATCCGGCCTGTTGACGTCGAGCAACACCGATCCGCAGCGCAGCGTGCGCACTCACCTGATCACACAATCGGCCAGCATAGAACGGGACGTACGCACCGGTGACCTGCTGGTTCGCCTCGCCGCGAGTACCACCCCGCGGCTCGAGGACGGCCAGCTGCTGACCGGTTCGGACGATTTCGACACCTCCGGCTCCGTCGCGCTGGCGCGAGAACTGCGCGACACCGTCAGCTCGCCCATCGGGGACGGTGTCGCACAGTTCTTGCGGAACTGGGCGACGCGGGTGCCACGCCACGAAATCGAGGTGCTCGATCGTCTCGGGCCGCCCGGGGCTCTCGCCTACATCGACGACGACCGCACGCTGACCGTCTCACCTGCCCTCGTTCTCCGCGTTCGAGACTCGTTCGCGCTGGTCGAGTACTACGAGCAGATGATCGCCGACCTCGAGTTCGCCGACTCGCCGGTACCGCTGGGGCTCGCGCAACTGGTCGATGCCATCGAGCCGGCAGATCGGATGGCGTGGCTCGAACGCACGGGGGCGGGGGAGTCGGCGACACTGGCGGAGGACCCGCTGTTTCCGCTGCCGGCCAACGCCGAGCAGTCGCAGATCATCGAACGGCTGGGGCGCGACAGCGGCGTCGTGGTCGAGGGGCCGCCAGGAACGGGCAAGACCCACACGATCGCCAACCTCATGTCCGGGCTGTTGGCGCGCGGACAACGGGTTCTGGTCACTAGTGAAAAGTCACAAGCTTTGCGCGTGCTGCGGGACAAGCTCCCGCCGGAGCTGCAGGAGCTCTGTGTGTCCATCACCGACCTCTCTCGCGGTGGTTCGGACGAGCTCAATCGCAGCGTCGCGAAGATCGCCGAGCGCAAGACCTCGTTCGACGAAGCCAGCGAGGTGCAGAAGATCGAGGCGCTGACGACGCAGCGCGCAGCGGCCCTGGCCCGCCGGGCCGAGCTGCTCGATCGGGTCAGCGCGCTCCGTGAGTCCGAAACCGTTGTGCACGAGTATGTTTCCGATGGTTACGACGGCACCGTGTCGTCCATCGTGCGCAAGGTCAAAGCGGCCGAAGGTGCCCACGAGTGGCTACCCGGCCCGCTGCTGGCCGATCGGCCACCCCTCGACGGTGCTCAGGTCGATCAGCTTCGCAAACTCATTGCCGGCTCCGACGGCACTCGCGAACTTCGCTCGCGACAGGTACTGCCGCGTCCGGAGACCATGCTGCCGAATTCGGCCGAACTCGCCTCGCTCTGCCAGCGTGCAGGTGCGCAGATCGACACTCTCTCGCCCCAGGCCGCGGATCTCGTGGCGTTGCTCGACGGCGTCGAACCCGCCGTGTCCGCGGAGATCAGGCAACTGTGCGAGGAGCTCGCCGCCCGAGTGCGAGCGGTCGTCGAACTCGACGGCTCCTACCCACGGTTGACCGATTCCGTTCTGTCCGGCGAGGCCGCTCACCTGTGGTCTCGGGTCAGCGGAATCGACGCGATGGTCGAGACGGCAGCTGCGTCCGATCGCTACGTCGGTGCCCACGATGTGCAGTGCTCGTCGAGCTCGCCTGCGGCACTGTCGGCGATGGATGCGTTCGCCAGCGCGCTGGAGTCCGGTATCGAGTGGAAGCCCCGGTTCCGTCGCAGCGAGGAGCAGAAGGCCGTCGAGGCTCTCGACATCGTCGCCACCGTCGACGGCCAACCCGCGACGACGGCCATGGCCGCGCGACTGGTTGCCGAACACATTCGTGCACTCGAGACCGTGCAGACCGCAGCGGTGCTGCTGGCCGACCTCGCGATCATCGTTCCGCTCGACGGCACACGTTCGATTCGCGTCAACAACGTGGCGCGGATCGCCGACCGGCTCGGCCTGGTGTCTGCCGTCGTCGCTGCCCGTGACGCCCTGGTGCAACGGCTGTACACCATTTCGCCTGCGGCACCGTGGATTCGGAGCCTGGCCGAAGCTCAGGAAATCGCCGGGGCCGCCGACGCCATCGCCACGCGCATCGATATCGATGCCGCACGCGCCGAGCTCGACGCCCTGCAGTTCGCGGTCGCGACGCGCATCGATGCCGGGCCCTCGCCCGAGGGGTCGAATCTGGTGAGTGCGTTGAGCACTGCGGACCCGTTGGAATTGGCTGCCGCCGTTGCGGCCTATTCGCAGGCGTGTTCCGAGCAGGAGGATCAGCTTCTGCTCGAATCGATGTCGGCGTCGTTGTCCGAGGTCGCACCCGCATTGTTCGACCTGGTCGAGGACACCGCGGGCGATGTCGAATGGGACGAGCTGAGCTGGCAGATGTCGAAGGCCTGGGCGTGGCGTCGGGCACGCGAGTGGGTCGGTGAGCAGCACCACGGTGGACTCGAGCAGCAGCTGGAAGCGGAGCTCGCGGCCGCCGATACGGACATCGCCTATCTCACAACACGTCTCGCAGCGGCCAGTGCCTGGCGTAACAGCCTCCAACGAATGACCGCCGTCGAGGTGCGTGCGCTGCAGACTTATCGAGAGCACATCTCCAGCATCGGCTCCGGAGCCGGTAAGTACGCCGAAACCTACCGCAGTGCAGCACGATCGGCGATGCGCGAGGCGCAGAGTGCGGTCCCCGCCTGGGTCATGCCGCTGTCCCAGGTGCTGGCCTCGATTCCGCCGGTGCCGGGCAGTTTCGACGTCGTCATCGTCGACGAGGCGTCTCAGGCCGACATCACCAGTCTCTTCCTGCTGTACCTCGCACCCCGTGTGATCGTGGTGGGCGACGACCGGCAGTGCGCGCCGGCGGACGTCCCGCAGGCCGGCACACTCGAGGACGTGTTCGATCGCCTGGACGTCTATCTGCCCGATCTACCCGAACACGTGCGTGCGACGCTGACTCCGAGGTCGAGCCTGTTCTCCATGCTCCGTACCAGGTTCGGTCAGGTGGTGCGGTTGCGTGAGCACTTCCGCTCGATGCCCGAGATCATCAACTGGTCGAGTCAGCAGTTCTACGGAGACTCCCCGCTCGTTCCCGTGCGCCAGTTCGGTGCCGATCGGCTACCGCCGTTGCGGCACACGTACGTTCGCGGAGCTACGGTGACGGGAAAGAATGCCTCACTGGTCAACCGTACCGAGGCCATCGCGATCGCCGACCAGATCGCCGAGTGCCTCGAGGACTCCGCTTACGACAACTTGACCTTCGGAGTGGTTGTGCTGCAAGGCCAATCGCAGGTCGACGAGATCCGCAACGAGTTGATCAAGCGGATCGGCATCGAACAGTGGGAGCAGCGTCGGCTTCGTGTCGGTACGCCGCCGGACTTTCAGGGCGACGAACGCAACGTCGTGTTCCTGTCGATGGTGGTGGCACCCGATCAGAATTTCGCCACCCTCACCGCCAATCAGTACAAGCGGCGGTTCAACGTGGCGGCGTCGCGGGCACAAGATCAGCTGTGGCTCTTCCATTCGGTGACCGTCGACCGTCTCAAGCGAGCGGACCTGCGCAACTCGTTGCTGAGTTACGTCACCTCCGTCTCGCCCGCTCCGGCCGATCCCATGCCGGTCGATGTTTCGCGTGAGGTCCGGAAGGCGCCGTTCGAGACGCTGCTAGAGCAGCAGTTGTGGAACGATCTCGTCGAGCGAGGTTTTCACGTCAATCCTGGTGTCGAGGTCAACAACAGACGCCTGGCCCTGGTCGTGACCGGCGACTCCTCGCGTCTCGCCGTCGAATGCGACGGTGACACGTTCCTGTCCACCCCCGCGCAGCGGTTGGCAGATCTGCAGCGTGAACAGGAACTCAAGCGATGCGGTTGGACGTTCTGGCGGGTGCGTGAATCCGAGTACTACCTGGACCGCGACGCGGCGTTGGAAAGCCTCTGGACCACGCTGGCCCGATTGGGAATCAAGCCCAACAGCGTTGTGGTGGAAGGTCTGGAGAGCTCGGACGGAGCTTGGACTCCGGTCCCACTCGAGTCCTCGCAGTTCGACGATTCCGGTGTGTTCGAGACGTCCACGTACGCCGACTCACCCGCACGCCACGAGTCGGTGCTGTCCTTGTGGACCATGCCCCGGATCGACATCCCCGCCGAGGACCCGGCCGCATCGGATGCGCGGCGAGCCGACCGCGAAGGATCCGCACCGACGACCACCAACGGTTCGGGAACCGCCAACGGGGCGGGAGTCGAGAACGGCTCGGGCCCCACGAACGGGTCGGGATCGACCAACGGCTCGGGTATGACCAACGGGTCGGGAACGACGAACGGCTCCGGGATGACCAACGGGTCGGGAACGACGAATGGGTCGGGAATGACGAACGGCGCGTCCGCCGCCAACGGTGGCGGTCGTTCCAACGGCTCCACTCGCTCGGCTCGGCCGATCGAGTCCTCGGCACCGAGTCGTTCGGCCATGACCAACGGATCCACACCCGCAAAGGATGCGGAGATCGATGCGTCCGCGCGGGTGCGCGATGCCGAGGTGAGCAGCGGCTCGACCACCGAGCCCGACGAAACCGCGAACAGCACGACAGCGGCAACGGACCGGATCGTGGAAGCCGACGAGGCGATCGCACAGGACGAGGCGGTCGCAGAGGACGAGGCCGGGGCGAGGGGCGAGGCTCCCGACCTCGACGGATCCGATCCTGCCGAGGCAGAGGGTGATTCAGCGGGAGCACCGGATGCCGACGGCGAGCCGAGCGGGGGCCTCGAGGCACCCGAGGACGAGGGCATCGCAGAACACGAGTTGCCGCTCAACGGACTTCGCGGATACACCACCCGTCGTCGGCCGTAGTTCGGCGTTTCCTGCCGACAGGCTCAACGCCCGCACCGAAGCCGTGAGGGCGACGTAGTCTTGGTCCTCGGGCTGCGCGCACGTACGAGTGAAAAGGGTTCGACGCCGATGACAGATCGACAGATGCAGCAACCGGAGCAGTCGGTCTCACCGGATCGGTCGCCGCGCACTCGGCGGATCGTCGTGCCTACTGTCGTCTTCGTCGTCTGCGCTGCGCTTGTCGCGCTGCCGACCTGGACCGTCGTATTCGCCGGCGCGCAGTGGCCGCTGGCCGCGCAGTTGGCCGGCTCTGCGGTTGCACTCGCTGTATTCGTGGCGTTGCCGGCAGCGATGTACATGGGCCACCGGCCGAGCGCAGAAGGGTCCTCCAAGGACGCGTGGGCGCGTATCGGAGACGTGTTGTTGGGCTCGGTCTGGATCGCGTTCGTGTGGGCGGCACTCTCGCTGCTGCTGCGGCTCGCACTGTGGACGGGTGGGGTCGACGACCCACTTCGCTCGCGGATCGTGTCGGTGACAACCGTGGTGGTCGTGGTCGCCCTCGCGCTGTGGGGTCATTACGAGGCGATGCGAACTCCCCGCGTGCGACACACGACCGTCAGGATCGATCGGCTCGGGGCGCGATTCGACGGTCTGCGAGTGGTTCTCGTGACCGACACCCATTTCGGCCCGCTCGATCGCACGACGTGGTCGCATCGATTGACCGACGCCGTCAATGCGCTCGAGCCGGACGTATTGGCCCACGTCGGCGATATCGCCGACGGCTCGGTCGATCGGCGTCGAACGCAGGCCGCGCCGTTGGAGTCGATGCTCGCTAGTGCGGCGCGCGTCTACGTCACCGGCAATCACGAGTACTTCGGTGAGGCGCAGGAGTGGCTCGATCACATGGAGGACCTCGGATGGAACTCGTTGCACAATCGCCATGTGGTGCTCCATCGCGGTGAAGACGCGCTGATCATCGCGGGCGTCGACGACGCCACCGCTGCAGGGTCGGGTGCGCCCGGCCACGGTGCCGATCTTGCTCGCGCACTTGCCGGAACCGATCCTTCGATGCCCGTGCTGTTGCTGGCTCACCAGCCGAAGCAGATCGGTGACGCTGTCGACGCCGGCGTCGACCTGCAGGTCTCCGGTCATACACACGGCGGTCAGATCTGGCCGTTCTCGGCGCTGGTTCGGCTCGACCAGCCGGTGGTGCACGGTCTGAGCAGACACGGCGCGCGAACTCAGCTCTACACCAGCCGCGGATCGGGATTCTGGGGTCCGCCTTTCCGGGTGTTCGCGCCCAGTGAGATCTCCGTTCTGACATTGGTCGCCGGCTGAGCGATCGACACCTGGCAGGATCGGTGGGGTGAAGAGAACCGAAGAGGTCGTCGTCGTCGCTACCGATCTCGACGGCACCCTGTTGCGTTCGGACCGGACCGTGTCCGCGCGAACGGCCGCTGCGATGGCTGCCGCAGACGCAGCCGGAATCAGGGTGGTGTGGGCCACGGCTCGGGCACGCCACTCCATCGATGAACTCGCGGCGTCCTGCGGATTTCGCGGGACCGCGATCGGTGCCAACGGTGCTGTCGTCCTCGACCTGGCCGACGGTTTCCCGGCCATCGTCGGCACCAGATCGGTACCGCCCGAGACGGTGGCCTCTGCCAAGTCGGTCGTGCGCTCGCTCGTTCCCGGCGTGGCCTTTGCGACCGTGGGTGCCACACGATTCGTGGCCGAGGCTCGGTACGCCGAGCTGTGCGTGTTCGCCGATCACCACCGGCAGCCGCACGAGATGGAGTTGTCGGAGCACGGTTTGTCGGCCGACGTCGAGCCGACGGTCAAAATCGTTGCTCGGCACAGTGATACGACGAGCGAGGAGTTGTACGAGCTCGTCGCCGCTGTGGGAGTGGACGGGGTCGAGTTGACTCATTCCGGTGCTCCGTACATCGAGATGTCCGCAGCGGGAGTCTCGAAGGCCAGTGCGCTGCAGGAATTGTGCGAGCGGTGGGGGATATCTTCGGGTTCGGTTGCGGCGGTGGGGGATGCGCGCAACGATCTGCCGATGCTGACCTGGGCGGGCACGGCGTTGTGCCCGTCCAACGCTGCTGAGCCCGTACGATCCGTTGTCGATCGAGTCCTCGAATCCAACGACGACGACGCGGTTGCGCGCTATCTGGAGGAACTCACCGCGCGCAGGGCGGAACTGTGACGCGCGGTCTGCACCCTGCGTTGCCGTATGAGAAGCCGGCCCCCACCGTCGGCGGAAACGCACCGGTGAGCTCTCCGGGTTCGGGTGACGTAGCGGTTGCGGCGCAACCGAATTCGGCTTCGTTCACCGACGGAACAGTCGGCTCGACGTGGCCGGCGGACGGTTGGGGTCGCGCAGCGCTCAGCTCCCCGCCGGTCACTGCCTCTAGGATCTACGGACGAGCGGACCGGCGCGGGTAGCCTCTGGCGTGTCGGTGAATCGTCCACCACGAAAGGCCCTGCTGTGAACGACGCCCTGTCGACGGAATCCTCCGAGCCCACCACGATCGCCGAGTACCTGAACGCACATGCGTTGCGCGTCTCGCCGCTCGACGGTGCCGCGGCGGCAGAGATCGGCATCACCGTGCCGATTCCTGCGGGATGGCAGACGCTCGATCCCGCACAATTTCCCGGGGCGACTCAGGTGATCGTGGAACCGAACCTGGTGGAGAACGGATTCGCGCCCAACGCGGTGCTTCTGGTCGGTGCGTTGTCGCGCACGATCGACCCGGAAGCGTTGATGGCATTGGGTTTCGGCGACGGACGTGCAATGCCCGGCTGGGTGGAGCGCGAGGCGAGCGCGGCGTCGTGGCTCGGCTGGCCGTCGCGATTCATTCGGGGTACGTACGTCGCGCAGCAACTCGAAGCGGCCGTGACGACGCGATATGTGGTGGTGGGCGTCGAAACTCAGTACTTGGTGCAGTTGACGGTGACGACGTTGGCATCGCAGCTCGATGCGTTGGCGTTCGACGTCGCCGCGATCAACGATGGTTTGACGACTGGTACGTAGAAGAACGCGAGCCCCTGTGTCCGACGCGCGGGTCCGACTAGGGTCGATTCCATGTCGATGAGAACCGGTCGCGTCCGGCACCTGTCGGTGGTGCCGAACTTGTCCGACGCCGACGAACCGGCCGACGGCGAGGCGACAGAGGCCACGCGGCGGGGCCTGGTGAACTTGGTGCTTCGGGTGACCGTGGACCACACCCGTCCGCAGATCTGGCGCCGGGTGCGGGTGCGCTCGGACCTGCTGTTGTCCGAGCTGCACTCGGTGCTGCAGAGGGCTCTCGGTTGGGAGGACCGGCATCTGCATGCGTTCAGCGTCAGGACCGCCGGTGCCACGCGTCGATTCGAGATGGAGGAGTCGCTCGACGACGAACCGGACGACGAGTCGTCGAGCGAGGAGCGAGTGCGGATCGACGACGTGCTCACTGCACCGGGTTCCACCATGACGTACGAGTACGACTTGGGTGACGGATGGACGCACACGATAGTTCTGGAGCAGATCGATTCCGATATCGACGACCTCCGATCCGTCTGCCTCGACGGGGCGCGTGCATGCCCACCCGAGGAATCAGGCGGGCCAGCGCGCTACGCACAGGCTTTGGAGATCGCCGCCGACCCGTCCGATCCCGAACACGCAGCCGTGCTGGCGCGGTGGGGCGCGGCCTTCGACCCGGCTCTGTTCGACGCCGATGCAGTCAACACTGTGCTGCACTCGTTCGACGTGGGGCGTTCGGTCCTTGCCGAAGCGGTGGCCGCGGCTCCGGCCATCGGAAAACTGTTCGATCGAGTGCGTCCTACGGAGGTGCCGTCACTGATGGCGTTGCTTCCGCGGTGCGAACTCACCATCGAGAGCTCGATCGATCTACCCGTCGCCGAAATTGCGATGGCCAAGTTGACGTGGTTCCTGGGCAGAATCGGCGACGCCGGATCCGACCTGACCGGTGCCGGCTACCTCAAGCCCGCGTTCGTCGTGGCGATTCGCGAGGAACTCGACTGGGGCTTGGGCTGGGTAGGGCCGAGCAATCGCGAGATCGATCATCATCAGGTGACCGATCTGCGCGAGGCGGCGCGGCACCTTGGGTTGACCCGCACCTCGAAGGGCAGGTTGCTGCGAACCAAGCTCGGTGCAGCGTTGGCTCACGACCCGGTAGGGATGTGGCGACATGCGGCGTCGCGACTTCCGCTGGGCAAGGAGACCTACGAGACCGACGCAGCGACTCTGTTCCTGATCTCCCTCGCTGCATCGGCATCTG
Source organism: Rhodococcus sp. 06-418-5 (assembly GCF_002258285.1). Taxonomy (NCBI): domain Bacteria; kingdom Bacillati; phylum Actinomycetota; class Actinomycetes; order Mycobacteriales; family Nocardiaceae; genus Rhodococcus; species Rhodococcus sp. 06-418-5. The sequence goes on along the minus strand of NZ_NOYE01000004.1, from coordinate 486 downwards.
CGACGCATCGTAACAAGATGCTGATCGAGACTGTCGCCGAATTAGGCTGGGCCAGTGAGGATTCCGGTGTCTTCGATGCCCAGTTCGCGGCGCAGGCCACGGTGAGCTTTCTCGATCTCATCGGTGCCCACGGTCCGCAGTTCTACTTCCGTCAAGGGGTGTCGGACTCACCGAGCTGGTCGCGCAGGTTCGCACGTGATGCACTGCTGAGCTGAGTCGACGAGAAGTGGTCCCGGTAATGCCGAAATGGGGCTCGAGTCGCGCAAGACTGCCGCTGAACAGGCGATTTGCGTTGGTGTGATTGGTGGCGTAACTTTTGTCGAGTCAGAGCGACGGACACCGACCCGGTCTTCACGGACTGGGTGAACGAGGTTGGACGTGTGGCTTGGCAGGTTGTGTCCCCCAAGAGTCGGGCCTTGTGTCCGAGACCAAGCTGGGATACGCTGGAACAGTTGCCCTCGAGGCCGACGGACTGTGTGTTCGTGG
>NZ_NOYE01000039.1:0-32731 GCF_002258285.1 Rhodococcus sp. 06-418-5 | reverse complement strand
CCCGCCCGCCCCGTTCGCGTCAATGGACCATTGCACCCTTCAGACGTATGTAGTGGTCCATTCACGCAGATCAGCTCCGCGGGTGAATGGCACATTGCAGCGCTCAGACGTGTGCAGTGGTCCATTGACGCAGGACCCGAGCGCCGAGGGCAACGGCAATGACAACAAGTTCGGCGAGCAGAATCCAGAACAGCAGCGCGATATCTGGAGCCCAGCGGGCCAGTGTCGAGACCGGCGCATCGGCGAGTGCGGGCAGCGAAAAGTACAGCAGTCCAGCTGCGCCGAGGGCGGCCAGTGCATGCGCGGGTGCCCATCGTCCGGGAGCGGTTCGGAATCCGAGGAGCGCTCTGGTCGCACAGATCGCCAACAGCACCGCGAGGGTGGTCGACGCGATCAGTGCAACTTCGTACAGACCGAAGCCGGCGGTACGAGGGTCGTCCATGCCGAGTCGCGTGAGCACGAGGGAGCGGGCAGCCGAGGCCAGAGCATCGGCCTCGAGCTCGCCGTATCTGTTGGTCGCGAACACCACAGCCAGGTGTCGTTCCGGAACGAGTGCAACGTGAGTGAAATAGCCGGGGACCGCCCCGGAATGCCACCGCATCTCGGTACCGTCGGGCAGCGTTTCGACGTACCAACCGTATCCGTACGCCGCCCCCGAACCTGTCGGCACCGTATCCGGACTGTTCGACGCCGGAGCGGTCAGTTGCCTGGATGCATAGCGTGAGAGTTCGTCGATGGAACCGCTCAGGTAGCCGTAACCCATTCCTGCGGAGTCGATTCCGGTATCGATTCTTCGGGGGAAGGTGAAGAACGGTACGTGGCCGGGTGCGACGGTGTCGGCGGTGTGCACCCCGGTCTCACGGGCGACGACGTCGGCGAAAGGTTCGGCGGTGGCCTTCTCGACGATCGCTTGCAGCAGTAGGTAGTTCAGGCTCGAGTAACGGAAGGTGCCGCGTTCGGCGGCCCTGACGTCCAGGGCGGGGAGGATGTCGAGCGCTCGCTCCGTGCGCCCCCACACGTCCAGTTCGGTCACATCGTGCGGGAGGCCGCTCGTGTGGTGGATCAGGTCGTCGATCGTGACGTTGTCCGGAAGGATCGAATCACTTTCCGGCAGAATCGAATTCACGGATCCATCCAGCTTCAGGGCTCGGTGTTCGGCGAGTGAGTACACCGTGGCCGCCGTCACCGACTTCGATACCGACCCCCACACGAACGGAGTCGTCTCGTCGATCGGCGCACCGTCTCCGTCCACTCCGTACTCGACGTTCTCCAAGACCTCGTGCTCGGAGACGACGCGGAACGCGACTCCCGGCAGTCCGAGTTCGTCTGCGACGGCTCGGATGTCCGACGCCACGCCGGGGTCCGGTGGGGTGGGGGAGCCTGCGGTCAGGACCGCTACGACGGTCAGCAGGGCGTGGACGATGCGCATGATGGGAGTGAACCAACCTCATCGCGGTCGACGCCTCGGTGAACACCCTGATTTCACACCTGAGATCAGCTTCCGCCTATCGGGTCGTTCCTGCAAGCTCCACTCCTGCGCGGACGAGGCCTGCGATCCAGGGCATCACGTCGTCGTAGGCCGCCAGGGATCCGGGTAGGTGGTTCGCGCCCTCCACCGGGATGGCCGGCAGATCGTATTCGCGGTAGGTGACGTCCGCGCCCAGATCGCGCCAGCGCCCGAGCAGGGTGCGGCTCTGCTCGACGGGCACGGTGTCGTCCTCGACTGCGTGCGAGAGATACACCGGCATGGCAGGGGCGATGCGCCCGACGGTGTTCGTCTCGGTGATCTCGGCCAGCACCGGGTTGCTCAGTTGCTCGGTCAGTGGTCGGCCGTCGCGGGTGAGCTCGGTCGTTCGTACGGTTGCGGTGGCCGCGGGGTCGGTGGTGCACCAGTTCTGTGCGGCGTCGAGCGCGGCGATCCCGTCGGAGTCGAAGACGTCGCGGATGCCTGCCGCTCGTTCCGGGTAGGCGTTGATCATCCCGTCGACCGTGAAGAGCGCGGCGCTACCGAGCCGGGTGTTGTCGAGCGTGTCGATGTTGAGGGTCGGATCCGCCGGTGGCGCACCGACGTACGCGCCCCGGACGTTCAGCTCGGGAGCGTAGGTGGAGGCGAGTTCGGCAGCGGATGCGGACGCGAACCCGCCTTCGGAGTAGCCGAACAGCACCACCGGGGTGGTCGGCTCGACGTCCGCGGTTCTGGCGGCGTCCAGCAGCGCACGGCCCGAGGCGATTCGGTTCAGGTACGTGTGCCCGCCGGGGGTGCCCAGGCCCTGGTAGTCGGTCGCGACGACGCGATATCCGGCCAACAGCAGCGGCAGGATGGCCGGGGACGAACCGACTGTCCCGAGAACAGCCGATCCGGCGCAGCGGTCCGCCATACCGGAGGTGCCGGGCGCGTACGCGATCACCGGCCGGGGTCCGGGGCCGACCCACGGAGCGGTGGGGGTCATGGTGTAGCCGGATACGACCATGGGCTGATCGTGTGTGTCGATGGACCGATAGAGAATCCGCTCGATGTCGAATCCGAGACCGAACCCTTTGGGCGAGTTGACGGGCAGGCTTCGGACCACCTCGCCGAGCGTCGCGGTGTCGACCGCCGCAACCGGCGCGTCGTAGAACTCCGTCAGAGGGCTCGCGCCGGCCGTCGGCGTCGAGAATCCGGCGATCGCGATCGACAGGATCGCGGTTGCCACGATCGTCGCTGCGCGCGGGCAGTTTCTCGATTGTCGCACCCGTCGTGTCGACATCTTCGCACTCGGTAGCCCGGTCACCCCGCTGACGTTAGCCTGAGAAACAGGCCCACAGAGGGTCGACTACGAAAGGATTCGGTTCGATGCCAACTCGTACTTCACGCACAGCTTGGAACGGAACGCTGGAACAAGGTTCCGGTCAGGTCGAGCTGTCCAGTTCCGGCGCGGCGACTTTCGATGTGTCGTTTCCCAAGCGCGCCGCCGAGAACGCCGACGGCACCACCAGTCCCGAGGAATTGATCGCCGCGGCTCACTCGAGTTGCTATGCGATGCAGTTGTCGGCGTTGATCGCCGAGGCGGGCGGCACCCCACAGAGCCTCGAGGTCACCGCCGATGTCTCGCTGGGTCCCGATGAACCGGGTTTCAAGCTGACCGGCATCAAACTCACCGTGCGGGGCGAGGTCGAGGGTCTCGACGCAGACGGCTTCGCGAAGGCGGCTCAGGCGGCAAAGGAAACCTGCCCCGTCAGCAAGGCTCTCACCGGTGTCGAGATCACACTGGACGCGGCTCTCGAAAGCTGAACGGACAAATCGCCCGATGTGAGACTGGCGAACGATCGTCAGGTTTGAAATAGTTCGTTACTCGACCCATCTGCAGGGTGATTCGGTTACGAATCGTGTTCAAACGTCGGGTTCGATCGGCTGATGCGTACGTTCGGGGTATGCACCGACCGGCCTAGGAAGGATCAGCCCCACCATGTTGTGGACGCGCTTCCTGGGCCTCGGTGTACTCGCCGTAGCGGCGTACGCAATAGCCCCTCCCGGCATACCCCAGGGTGCGATATACGCAATCGTGCTTCTGGCCACAATCGTCGCGTTCGTCTACCGCTACTTTCGGGAACCCGGGCCGGACAAGCGGACGTGGAAGTACATGGCCGTCGGCGTCGGCTCCTGGGGTATCGGCGACGCGCTGATCGCGATGGTGCAGGTCAGCGGGGGACGAGTATCGACGTTCTCCTCGTCCGACATCTTCTACCTGTTCGGCTATCTGGTGATCGCCGTCGGCTTCGCACGAGCCGCCGACGAGAACGGGCTCGTGTTCGGGTGGGAAGAACTGCTCGAGTGTCTGGTGGTTGCAGTCGGTATCGGACTCGCCACGTGGGTGTTCGTCATCCCCGGCGATTCGACGCTGTCGTTTCCGTCGGCGATGGAATTGTGGCCTGCCACGGTCTACCTCACCATCGACGCGTTTCTGCTCACGCTCGTCGGAAGTCTGTACCTGCTGACCCGCTCGACAACGGTGCCGTTCCTGGCGGCAGCGGCCGGAGTCGTGTTCCTGGTGTCTGCCGATTTCGCGTCCTATGCCACGGTCGACTCGTCCGAGCTCTACCGTTCGACTCTCCTCAACACGCTGTGGTTGGCCGCGTACGTGTGTTTCGGAGTGATCGCCCTGCACATTCCGGAGCGGGCGGTGTCGCGGGTCGACCGGTCCAGCCCGTTCAGATTCGGGCGTGTGAGATTTCTCGGACTCGCGGTCGCGGTCGCCGTGACACCCCTAGCGATGGCAATTCAGTTGGCCCGCGGGGTCCCCGTCCAGCAGTGGGGGTGGGTGATCGTGCTGTCGTCGGCGATGATCATCGCGCTCGTCGGGTGCCGTATCGCATACTTCCTCGAGACGCTGCGGCGGCAGGCCGCAGTGCTCGAGGACGTGGCTCGGACGGATGCGGTGACCGGGCTGGCCAGTCGCCGCCTGCTCCGAGAGCGGTTGGACACGATGCTCGCCGGACGCGGCGAGTCGGACGTATTCACGCTCGTGGTGGACATCGACCGCTTCGCGCAGATCAACGAGACCTTCGGGTACAGCGTAGGAGACAGTGTCCTGCGCGAGATCGGTCATCGCCTGGTCGCATCGGTGCGATCCGACGACCTCGTCGGACGGCTCGGTGGGGATCAGTTCGTCGTCGCCATGCGCAGGCGTCCCGGCCAGATCGACGTATCGGACACTGCCGAGCAACTCCAGTTCGCAGTCAGTAGAACGATGTTCGTGCACGACATCAACGTGGCACTCGACGCGACGGTCGGAATCGCAGCCATAGAAGTCTGCCCGGCGGCCTCGGGTTCGGGTTCGGCGACCGTGTCGATAGACGGCGAATCGATGCTGCAGCGGGCGCACGTGGCCCTGACTGCCGCGAAGGCGGGCCACACTCGTATCGGTCGCTACGAACCCGACATGGATCGCGACCGACACGATCACATGCGGTTGCTGGGCGAACTCGACAAGGCCATCGGTGACCACCAGCTTCGAGTGTTCTTTCAGCCTTGCCTGGATCTGGAATCCGGCAGTGTCGATCGCGTCGAGGCGTTACTGCGGTGGCAGCACCCACGTGAGGGTCTGATCGGACCGTCGATGTTCCTGCCCGACGCCGAGCGCACCGGTATGTTGCCCGCCATCACCGCCCTCGTGCTCGACGAGGCCTTGGCTCAGTGCAGCGAGCTGCGTCGACGTGGAGTCAATTTGTCTGTCTCGGTGAATCTTTCGGTGAGAAACCTACTGGACGAGACGCTCACCGAACAGGTCGCGGCCGCGCTGGCGAAACATTCGGTTCCCGCGCATGCCCTGGAGTTCGAGGTCACCGAGACAACGGCGATGACCGATCCGGTGCGCTCGGTGAACGCGTTGACGTCCCTTCGTGGCCTCGGCGTCACCATCGCGATCGACGACTACGGCACCGGCTACAGCTCGTTGGCCTATCTGCAGACTCTGCCGGTGCAGACTCTCAAGATCGACCGCTCGTTCGTGTCGAAGATGAACACCGAAGAGACCGACGCATCGATCGTGCGCTCGACCATCGACCTGGCTCGAAGTCTCGGGGTGCGGGTGATGGCCGAGGGAGTCGAGGACGCGGGCACGTTGGACGCGCTCCGAGAATTGGGCTGCGACGGTGCTCAGGGCTACTTCCTCGGCAGGCCGATGCCGGCCGAGTTCCTGGCCGAAGCTGTGGCGAAACTGGATTCGCAGATGCCGACGAGACTCGAATGGGAGCTCGCCCGCGAACGCATCTGAGCGGACGCGTGCGCTCTTCAGGACGCGGCAGGCACGTCCAGTACGACCTCGAATTCGAGCAGGGATGCTCCGGACGAGACCGGCTTCGCTGAACTGGCTCCGGCGTGAGCCTCCCGCGACGGTCCCGCCGACCACGCCTGGAACGACTCCTCGTCCTCCCATTGGGTGACGACGAAGTATCGCGACTCGCCCTTGACCGGCCGCAGCAGTTGGAACCCGAGGAAACCCGGGGAGCCGTCGACCGACCCGGCGCGCGCGGCGAAGCGCTTCTCGAGTTCGGGGCCCGCGCCCTCGGGTACGTCGATCGCATTGATCTTCACAATGGCCATGCCCGCGAGATTACTCCGCCGATATGCTCGGTGGTGATGCTCTACGACGAGGGTGGATCCGGCCGTTCGATTCTGCTGCTGCACGGGCTGATGGGCAGCGCCGCCACCTGGCGGCGGCAGGTTCCGTGGCTTCGAGAATTCGGGCATGTGCACTCCTACGATGCGCCGGGGCATCGTCGTCCTGCGCCGACCGAGCTCACGACCGAGTTCTTCGTGGCCGACCTGCTCGAGCATCTCGAGGCGTTGGGTCCCAGTGTGGTGATCGGCCATTCGATGGGCGCACTGCACGGTTGGTGTGCCGCCGCCGAGCGCCCCGACCTGGTTTCCGCCATGGTGGTCGAGGACATCTCTCCGGATTTCAGGGGACGGACCGCCGATGATTGGGCAGCGATGATGCGGGCGTGGCCGCAACCCTTTCCCGACGCCGATGCGGTGCTGGCGTTCTTCGGAGATGTTGCGGGACAATACTTTCTGGATTCCTTCGTGCGAAGTGACGATGGCTGGCGCCTGCACGGTGAGGTGGACGTCTTCGAAGCGATCTCGCAGGAGTGGGGGACTCGACACTTCTGGGACGAGTGGGATGCCGTCGACGCTCCGGTGTTGCTGATCGAAGGTGAACACACCATCACCCCGGCCGGTCAGATGCAGCGAATGCACTCGGGCAAGCCCGGATCGGCGTACGTGCGGATCGAGAAGGCGGCGCACCTGATTCACGACGAGGCACCCGAGGGGTATCGCACGGCGGTGCAGGAGTTCCTGCGCGCACTAGGATGATCCGAATGCCGCTCGCGAAGCTCAACGGAATCGACCTCAACTACGACGTCACCGGCGACGGTCCGCTGGTGGTGTTGGTGATGGGTACCGGTAGCCCGGGACGCCTGTGGCGAACCCATCAGGTTCCGGTGCTGGTGAAGCAGGGGTATCGGGTGGTGACCTTCGACAATCGGGGTATCGCACCGACTTCCGAGTGCGCGAGCGGAATGACGCTCGACGACCTGGTCGCCGACACCGCTGCCCTCATCGAACACCTCGGTGGCGGGCCTGCACGCGTCGTGGGCACCTCGATGGGAGCGCGCGTGACGCAGGAACTGGCCCTGGCCCGGCCGGATCTGGTGTCGCATGCAGTGATGATGGCCACCTTCGGCAAGACCACCACTTTTCGTGCGCAGATGTCGAAGGGTGAGAAGGATCTTCACGACGCCGGGGTCGAACTCCCCGCGTCGTATCGGGCGGCGATGACTGCGATGCAGAACTTTTCGCCGAAGACCCTCGCCGACGACTCGGCGATCGGTGATTGGCTGGCGATCCTCGAATACTCCGGTGGCAGAAAGACTGCGGGTATGCGTGCGCAGATCGGACTCGAAATGCGTTCAGGGACGGACCGATTGGCGGCGTACCGGGCGATCAGGGCGAAATCTCTGGTGATCGGATTCGCCGATGATCGCATGATTCCGGTACAGCAGTGCCGCGACGTCGCCTCCGCGATACCCGGTGCGCAGTACGTCGAAATCGCCGACACCGGTCACTTCGGATACCTCGAACGCCCCGATGCGGTCAATGCTGCGCTGGTGGAGTTCCTGGCGTCCTAGCCGTCCGAGCCCTCGCCCGCGAGGGCGAACAATCCCGATTCGGTTTGTTCGATCAAGCCGTCGGTGAGCAGTGAATCGAGAGCTCGGTCGCGTTGGGTCGGGTCGGTGGTCCAGACGATGTCCAGCTTAGCGCGCTCGACCGGTCCGGTGCTCTCGCGCAGCACCGACATGAGCTTGCCGCGCACCTGACGATCCGTCCCCGCGAACTTCTGGACCTTCTTGGCCGGGCCGGTGTGCGCGGGCCTGCCTGCCTCGATCCAGGCGCACTCCGGCAGTGGGCACAGCAGGCAGGCCGGATTCTTGGCTGTACAGATCAGTGCGCCCAGTTCCATCAACGCCGCCGAGTAGCGGGCGGCGCGGGGGACGCTCTCGGGGAGCAGCTGTTCCACATCGGCCAGATCCCGCGAGGTCGAGGGATTTCCGGGCTCGGCGTTGCCGTGCATCGCACGCGCGACGACGCGTCGAACATTGGTATCCACCACAGGAACTCGCTGACCGTAGGCGAAAGTCGCGACCGCTCTTGCGGTGTATGCGCCGATGCCCGGCAGACCCAACAGAGTCTCGACGTCGGTGGGCACCTCGTCGCCGTACTCCTCGGAGAGCACCCGGGAGCACTCGTGCAACCGCAGTGCTCGACGCGGATAGCCCAACTTGCCCCACGCGCGGAGCACTTCGGCCTGCGAGGACGCGGCCATCGCCGACGGCACCGGCCAACGCTGCACCCACTGCTCCCAGATGGGCGCGACCCGCACCACCGGCGTCTGCTGCAGCATGATCTCGCTCATCAGGATCTGCCACGCGCTGACGCCGGGCCGTCGCCACGGCAGGTCGCGTCCGTCGGTGTCGAACCACCCGAGCAGTGCGTCGGCATCGATCGGCAAGTGGTCGCCCTTCTCGTCGTGTCTGTGATCGGTCCCAACAGTAGTCAACCCGACTCGCCGGTAACTCGATCCACGTGCACAATGAAACCCATGCCTGCTTCGAATCCGATCGCTGCCTGGAAGTCACTCAAGGAAGGCAACCAACGGTTTGTCTCCGGAGAGGTCCTGCACCCGTCGCAGGGTATCGAGGATCGCGCCCGCCTCGAGAGCGCTCAGCATCCCGGTGCCATCCTCTTCGGCTGCGCGGACTCGCGTGTTGCTGCAGAGATCATCTTCGATCAGGGCCTCGGTGACATGTTCGTGGTGCGCACGGCAGGCCATGTCGTCGACTCTGCGGTTCTGGGCTCGATCGAGTACGGCGTCGCGGTGCTGAAGGCACCGCTGATCGTGGTGCTCGGCCACGATCATTGCGGTGCAGTCAAGGCGACCGTCGACGCCCTCGAGAGTGGCGACGTACCCGGTGGCTACATCCGCGACGTCGTCGAACGCGTCACCCCGTCGGTGCTCTCGGCCCGCCGCGACGGCTACCATGCCGTCGACGAGTTCGAGGCCCGCCACGTCGAGGAAACCGGAAATCTGCTGATGCAGCGTTCCCGAATCGTCGCCGAGAAGGTCGAAGCCGGAGAGCTCGCGATCGTCGGGCTCACCTACCAACTGTCGAAGGGTCATGCGCAGTTGCGTGAGGTGATCGGCGACATCGGCGAAATACCAGCCTGAACCACTCCGATCCCATCTCGGTGAGTTCGCTGACGCGACACGCCGCGTGGGCTCAGGGATAGCGTGGCCTCGGCCGCATACGGTTGATTCGTGTTGGAACCGACCGGGCCTTTGCCTCCCGAAATCTACTGGCGACGCCGTGCGCTCGCCATCGGTGCGGCCGTTGTCGTCCTCGGATTGATCGTGTGGTTCATCGCCTCGCTCAGTGGCGGTTCCGACGACACCGAGGCCGCTCCTGCAGGTGTCGTTGCGGCTCCGGCGACGTCCTCGGCTCTGCCGTCACCCAGCTCCTCTGCCTCCGATGCCGATTCCGCCGGTGCAGGTGGCTCCGGTGGCGGTTCGGGTGGATCAGGTGGTTCCGGCGGCTCGGGTGGAGCTAACGACTCCGCTGCCGGTGGTGGCGCAGCTGCGACCACCAGCGGCGCGCCGGCTCCGGTGATCGCCAATCAGTGCTCGGATCAGTCGCTCGCGATCAAGGTGACGCCGGAGCAGGCCACCTACCGGCTGGGTGAAGAGCCCGTGTTCACCGTGGTCATCACCAACATCGGCTCCACCGAATGTCAGCGCGACGTCGGTGCCGGTCTGCAGCAGGCGCTCGTCTACACCCTCGACAATCAGCGCATCTGGTCCAACATCGACTGCTTCCCCAACGCCGCTTCGGATCTGCGCACCTTCAAGCCCGGCGAGCAAGCCGGCTTCACCGTCAAGTGGTCGGGTACCAACTCGGTTCCCGGCTGCGGCGAAGAGCGCATCCCGGTCGGCGTCGGTGCCTACCAGGCGATCGCCCAGCTCGGCGAGCTCAAGAGCGCGCCGGAGCCGTTCAACATCACCGGCTGAGTACGGTCGACTCTCATGACCACCTCGACAGCACTCGCCCGAGCGGCCTACAAGACGCTCGAACCCTTCCACGTCACCGCGTACTTCAATCCCGAACTGGGATCGGCGTACGAGGACACCGGCCTCGACGGGCACGCCTGGTACGTCGGAGCTCGGGCTGCTCCGATGGGCCCGTGCGCGCCGAGTGTCGTCGCTGCTGCGTTCTACAACTTCAATCCGGTACTGATCGAGCGTGCGTGGCCTGCCGCCGTGGCCGTCGGACTGGACGCGGTGTCCGATCGTCGGTGGGCCCTGCTCGACTCCGTTCTCGGCACGGCTCTCGGCTCCCTGGCGGACGACCCTGCGCTCACCGAGTTGGCTGGGCGTCTGGGCGATATCGGCGACACCGCCTCGTTCGCGGGCCGACCGCTCGCCGCCGCGTGGCACTCCGCCGCTCGACCCGAGGTACCGCATCTGGCCCTCTGGCACTCGATCACCGTCCTGCGCGAATGGCGCGGTGACGGCCACCTCGCCGCGCTGATCGACGCAGAACTCGACCCAACGGAAGCGGCCGTCTTCCACGAGGCCGACCGGCCGAACCCGCAGCCCGGCCGTCGGGCGCTCGGCAAGCGCATCACGCAGCTCACCCGGGAATGGTCCGAGAGCGAATGGGGTTCTGCCGCAGAACGACTCGCTGCCCGTGGACTGCTCACCGTCTCCGCCGAGGGCGAGACGTTGACCGATGACGGCGTCGCGCTCGATCAGCACATCGAGGATCGCACCGACATCATGGCGTCGGCCGTGTGGCGAGACGTCCCCGATGCCGAGGAGTTGATCACGAGCGCACGACCGTACGTGAAGGCCGTGATCGACGCAGGCTTCCTGCCGGGGACGAAGAAGAAGGCGTCCTAGTCGTACGGTCCCGAGATCGAGGCCTCGGCCAATCTGGAGAGGCCTTCGCGGATGTGACGGGCCCACAGACCACCTATGCCGTCCACGGACTGCAGGTCGGCCGAGGTGGCCGCGAGTAGCCCCTGGAGGGTGCCGAATGCGCCGACGAGTCGGTGAATCTGGCTGAACTGTAACCGCGGAACTCGGGTGAGCACCCGGTACCCGCGGGGGCTCATCGGGGTGTCGAGGGCCTCGATGGTCGCGGGATATCCGAAGGCTCGGGCCAGCGTCGTCAGATCCAGCAGATCGACGTCGGTCAGCTTGTCCAGTGCGGCGAGTGCCTTCTCGACTCCGGTGGTGCTCGACGGTTCGTTCCCGGCGAGGTAGTCACGGACGATCAGTTGGCGATCGACGTCGTTGTCGCCCAACAACTCTTCGAGCTGGAGCGCGAGTTGCCTGCCGTCGGTGCCGAGTTCCAGGACGTTCTGTTCGATCTCCACCGACACTCGCCGCACCATCTCGAGACGCTGCGCGACGGTCAGGGCATCGCGCAGGGTCACGAAGTCCTCGATCTCGACGACCGAGAGTTGACGGGTGTTGTCGTCGAGCCTGGCCTTGTAGCGCTCGAGGGTCGCGACGGCCTGATTGGCGCGCGAGAGGATGGTGGCCGAGCCCTCCACGACGTGCCTGACGCCGCCGATGTAGACGCTGACGATGCTCATCGACTGGCTCACCGAGACGACGGGATAGCCGGTTTGCATGGCGGTTCGCTCGGCGGCGCGGTGCCGGGTGCCGGATTCGACAGTGGGGATCTTGTGGTCCGGTACGAGCTGCACATTGGCCCGGACGATTCGTTTGCCGTCGGTCGAAAGTACTACTGCGCCATCCATTTTCGACAGCTCGCGAAGTCTGGTCGGCGCGAACTCGACATCGAGCTCGAATCCGCCGTCGCAGATGGCCTCGACCTCGTCGTCGTATCCGAGGACGATCAGGCCGCCGGTGCGACCGCGCAGAATTCGCTCGAGACCGTCGCGCAGGGCGGTTCCCGGTGCGAGCCGGGCGATGGTCTCGCGCAACGCTGGGGACGGCGTGGTGCCCTCCATGGCCAACCCCCTCGTGTCGTCTCGGCGTGCGGCGTGGTTGCTGCCCGTTCGGGCGATGCATGTCTGCGGGTAAAGAGTACTGCGCAACTACGTGCAGGCAGCCCGACAAAGAATACTGCCCGGTGTCATACGGGCCGCATACGCGTGTAGGTCAACGCCTCGCCGACGTTGGTGACGGTCTTGACCTTGATGCCGTCCGGTATGGGGCCTGCGTCCTCGGGGACGATGGCGTAGTTGAAGCCCAACCGCGCAGCCTCGGCGAGGCGGCGACCCAGTCCGGCGACGCGGCGCACCTCGCCTGCCAGCCCCACCTCGCCCAGAATCACCATGCCCGGGGGCAGCGGCTGATCGCGGACCGCCGACGCCACGGCCGCAGCCAGCGCAAGATCGGCGGACGGTTCGCTGGTGCGCATGCCGCCGACCGTCGCCGCATAGACCTCCGCCTTGGACACCTTGACCCCGCAGCGGCGTTCCAACACGGCCAGGATCATCGCCACGCGGGCGTGATCGAGCCCGCTGACCGCGCGCCGGGGCGACGGCATCGCGGTGTCCACGATCAGTGCTTGTAGCTCGGCCAACAGCGGCCGTTTGCCGTCCATCGTGACGGTGACGGCAGTGCCGGGCACGGCGTCGCCCCGATGATGCAGGAACAGCCCGGACGGATCACTGATGCCGACGATCCCGGTTTCGCGCAGCTCGAAGCAGCCGACCTCGTCGGATGCGCCGAACCGATTCTTGACGCCGCGGATCATCCGCAGAGTCGAGTGCTTGTCGCCCTCGAAGTTGAGGACCACGTCGACGAGGTGCTCGAGCGAGCGCGGACCTGCCACCGCGCCCTCCTTCGTGACGTGCCCGACGAGCAGCACCGCAACCCCGGTCGTCTTGGCCAGCGTGGTCAGCGCGCTCGTGATGGCGCGAACCTGCGTGACACCGCCGATGACGCCGTCGACGTCCGCGGCGAGCATCGTCTGCACGGAATCGACGATCAGCAGGCTCGGCTCGACCTGCTCGACGTGGCCGAAGACGGTGGCGAGGTCGGACTCGGCAGCGAGGAAGACGCGCTCGTGTACCGCTCCGGTCCGATCGGCACGCAACCTCACCTGACCCGCCGACTCCTCGCCCGTGACGTAGAGCGCTCGGCGATCGGGCGCCGATCGGGCCCACCGATGCACCACCTCGAGCAACAGCGTCGACTTGCCGACTCCGGGCTCGCCGGCGAGGAGCACGACCGAACCGGGGACGAGGCCGCCACCCAGAACACGATCGAACTCGTCGATTCCGGTGGTGTTGGCCTGCGAGGTGGCACTGCTGATGGTCGTCAGAGCTGCAGCGGGCGTGGTGGGAATCATGGCCCCACCGCCCGAACGAAGGGCCGATGCGCCTGCGCGTGTGGCGAGCGGAGCAGCGGTGGCCTGGACTTCGTCCATCGAGCCCCAGTCACCGCACTCGGGGCAGCGACCGACCCATTTGGAGACCGAGTGACGGCACGCGGAGCAGCGGTAGCTCGACTTCAGTTTGACCACGCCGCGAGCCTAACGATGGGCACCGACAGGGTCGGGGCGGCGGCTACTCGCCTTCGCTGTGCTCGGTCACCGCGGACTCGTCGCGCTCGAGCTCGTGGCCGGCATCGACGGGAACGTTGACGACGACCTCGCCCGCGTTGGCGAACTCGAACGTGACCGGCAGGGTCAGGCCCGGCCGAACGTTCTCGGAGATGTCTGCCATCTCGACCTTGATCAGCTGGATCGGCAGCAGCGGATCGTCGAGCTGAACGTCCGCGGGCGTACCTGCGCCGAGCGCGGTAAGCGGAGCGATCTCGGTGCTGCCCGATTCCGCCTCGTCGACGATGGTGACCTCGGCCTCGGGGGAGGAGATGCCGGTCAGCTCGTCGGCCACACCCGGGTTGGAGTTGATGGCCGTGAAACCGAGCTCGACGGTGCCGCCGGGCTCGATGCTGTACTCCTGCGAATCGGGGTACACCACGTGCACGTTGCGCAGCTGGATGTCGCCGACGTCGACGGAGTTGCCGTTGACCGCGGCGACCTGAGTGGCCGTCTGGGAGATCTGACCTGCGCCGCACGCGGTGAGGGCGAGCGCGCCACCGGCGAGAAGAGCGAGGGCAGCGGCCGTCCTGCGATGGCGGCCAAGCGGTGTCGCAGCGTCGATTGCAGTCACTTCGGTCGTCCTCCATGTGGTGCCGGGCCGGCTCGGTCCATCTCGTCCACTAGGGAGAGTAGTAGTTCTCGTCCACCGGCCGCTCGTGGGGTCTGCCGGTGGCCCGATGACGCCAGGTGAGGGTGCCTGCCGAGTGTGAGGACGGCGCAGTGACGCACGTGAAAATGTGGCCCCGGATACACGTCGATCGGTCTGTGTCAACCCCTGATTCGGCACTACTATGCCCCTGACCTGCACCGTTGATATGAGCCGTGGTATTCTGGGTAAATCGAAAGGGGCACTTGTCACATGATTTTCAAGGTCGGAGACACCGTCGTTTACCCCCATCACGGAGCGGCGCTGATCGAAGCGATAGAGACACGCACCATCAAGGGTGAACCGAGAGAGTATCTGGTTCTCAAGGTCGCGCAAGGCGACCTCACCGTTCGAGTTCCCGCGGACAACGCAGAATACGTAGGCGTTCGCGACGTCGTCGGGCAAGAAGGTCTCGACAAAGTCTTCCAGGTGCTTCGCGCGCCGCACACCGAAGAGCCCACCAACTGGTCGCGACGCTACAAGGCCAACTTGGAGAAGCTCGCGTCCGGTGACGTGAACAAGGTTGCCGAGGTCGTCCGTGATCTCTGGCGACGTGAGCAGGACCGCGGCCTGTCGGCAGGCGAGAAGCGCATGCTCGCCAAGGCGCGTCAGATCCTGGTCGGCGAGCTCGCACTCGCCGAGGGAACGGATCAGGCCAAGGCCGACACCATGCTCGACGAAGTTCTCGCTACAGCTTCCTAGAGTGAACGGTACTTCCGGCGACGTGGTCGCCCTGGTACCCGCAGCAGGCAAAGGCCTTCGGCTCGGACACGACGAGCCGAAGGCATTCGTCTGTCTGGGCACCGATTCTCTCCTGACACGGTCCGTGGACGGTCTTCGGGCCTCGGGGGCCGTCGATCGCATCGTCGTCATCGTGCCGGCCGATCTGCTCGACGCGGCCCGTCGTCATGTCGGCGACGATGTCGTCGTCGTGGCCGGAGGGCTCGAGCGCACCGATTCGGTGCGCGCCGGTCTGGCCGCTGTCGGCGATGCGGCCGTCGTACTCGTCCACGACGCAGCCCGTGCCCTCACCCCACCGACGCTGATCGCCCGCGTCGTGGCCGAGGTGCGGGCCGGACGCTCCGCCGTCATCCCCGTCCTCCCGGTCGTCGACACCATCAAGGAAGTCGACATCATGGGCGCGGTGGTCGGTACCCCGGACCGCGCGAGTCTGCGCTCGGTGCAGACTCCGCAGGGATTCGACGCCGACGTCCTGCGCCGGGCGTACGACGCCGCATCCGACATCTCCACCGACGACGCGGGCCTCGTCGAGCGCATCGGAGAGACGGTGCACTCCATCGTCGGCGACGCACTCGCGTTCAAGATCACCACTCCACACGACCTACTACTGGCACAGGCCCTGCTGTGAGAGGCGCGCTATGAGAGTCGGCATCGGAACCGACGTCCATCCCATCGCTCCCGGTCGGCCCTGTTGGCTGGCGGGTTTGCTGTTCACCGAAGCGGACGGACTCGACGGGCATTCCGATGGCGACGTGGCCTCGCACGCCCTGTGCGACGCATTGCTGTCCGCGGCGGGACTGGGCGATCTCGGATCGGTGTTCGGGACCGGGCGTCCGGAATGGGACGGGGTCAGTGGAGCCGCCATGTTGACCGAGGTCAAGCGGCTGCTCGACGAGGACGGTTTCGCGATCGGCAACGCCGCGGTGCAGATCATCGGCAATCGGCCCAAGATCGGACCGCGCCGTGTCGAGGCTCAGGAAGTTCTTTCGCGAGTGCTCGGTGCGCCGGTATCGGTGTCTGCGACCACCACCGACGGGCTGGGGTTGACCGGTCGTGGTGAAGGAATCGCGGCCATCGCGACCGCACTTGTCATGACGAGGTAAAACCACCGGTAGCATTGCTGGTCGTGACCCTTCGCCTGCATGACACCGAGACGAGGGCCCTGCGGGAATTCACCCCCTTGGTCCCTGGCCATGTATCGGTGTACCTGTGTGGGGCGACGGTGCAGGGCGAACCGCATATCGGCCACGTGCGCAGCGGCGTCGCCTTCGACGTACTGCGCCGCTGGTTGCTGGCGCACGATTACGACGTGGCGTTCGTACGCAACGTCACCGACATCGACGACAAGATCCTCAACAAGGCACGCGACGCAGGCCGTCCGTGGTGGGAGTGGGCCGCGACCTACGAGCGATCCTTCACGTGGGCGTACGACCGGCTCGGGGTGCTGCCGCCGTCGGCGGAGCCGCGCGCGACCGGGCACATCACCCAGATGGTGCAGATGATCGAGCGCCTGATCGAACGCGGCCACGCCTACGCCGATTCGTGCGGTGACGTCTACTTCGACGTGCAGAGCTTCCCGAGCTACGGCGCACTGTCCGGGCACAAGCTCGACGACGTGCACCAGGGCGAGAGCGTCGCCGAGGGCAAGCGTGATCCCCGCGACTTCACGCTGTGGAAGGGCGCGAAGCCCGGCGAGCCGTCGTGGCCGACGCCGTGGGGTCCCGGCCGCCCGGGCTGGCATCTCGAATGCTCGGCGATGGCAGAGAACTACCTCGGCTCGGAGTTCGACATCCATTGCGGCGGACTCGATCTGGTGTTCCCGCACCACGAGAACGAGCGGGCGCAGTCCATGGCGGCCGGTGACGGCTTCTCGCAGTACTGGCTGCACAACGGATGGGTGACGATGGGCGGGGAGAAGATGTCGAAGTCTCTCGGCAACGTTCTCTCGGTACCGAACGTGCTCGAGAGGGTTCGGCCGCAAGAGCTTCGGTTCTACCTCGGTGGTGCGCACTATCGGTCGATGCTCGAGTACTCCGACACCGCTCTCGAGACCGCCGCCGTGACGTACCGGGGAATCGAAGGGTTCGTCCGTCGAGCCGTCGAACGTGCCGGTGAGGTACCGATGGGCAAGTGGACCGCCGGGTTCGCCGAGGCCCTCGACGACGACCTCGGAGTTCCCAAGGCGTTGGCCGAGATTCACGCCACCGTCACACTCGGCAACACAGCACTCGAGTCCGGCGATCTACCGGCTGCGGCGGAGTACGCGGGCAGCGTGCGAGCGATGCTCGACATCCTCGGTGTCGATCCGCTCGATCCGCATTGGAGCCGCGACAGCGGTTCCGACTCGGCCGCCCTCGGCGCTCTCGGCGTGTTGGTCGAGGCCGAGCTGGAGCGTCGAGCATCGGCGAAGGCGGCCAAGGACTGGGCCACTGCCGACGACATACGGACACGACTGGCGAAGGCCGGAGTCGACGTGACAGATACACCCAACGGGCCCGAATGGTCGCTGGGTACGAGCAAGACCGACGAAGCAGGTTTGTGATGGCAGGCAATTCGAGTAGGCGCGGCGCGATCCGCAAGGACGGCACCAAGAAGGGGCAGGTCGCCGGTTCCGGCGGCAAGCGTCGTAAGGGCCTCGAGGGTCGTGGGGCGACGCCTCCCGCCTCCGAGCGCACCAAGCATCCCGCCGCGCGTCGGGCCAAGCTCGCCGAGAAGTCCGCGCAGAATCGTGGCGGCAGCACCGGTGGCCGCGCGGGTGGCAGGCCGGCCGGACGCAAGGCCGAAGACGGTCCCGAGGTGGTATTGGGCCGCAACCCGGTCGTCGAGTGCCTGCGGGCAGGCGTGCCCGCCACCGCACTGTGGGTTGCCGTCGGTACCGACAGCGACGATCGCCTCAAGGAAGCCGTGCAGCGCGCAGGCGATGCGCGGATCTCCATCCTCGAAGTTCCTCGCTCTGATCTGGACAAGCTCAGCGCCAACGGATTGCACCAGGGCCTGGCCCTGCAGGTGCCCCCGTACCGCTACGCGCACCCCGACGATCTGATCTCGAACGCGCGCACGCACCAGGAGCCGGCACTGCTCGTGGCTCTCGACAACATCACCGACCCGCGCAACCTCGGTGCCGTCGTGCGTTCGGTGGCTGCCTTCGGCGGTCACGGCGTGGTGATTCCGCAGCGGCGCAGCGCGAGCGTGTCGGCAGTGGCATGGCGAACCAGTGCCGGTGCCGCAGCTCGCCTGCCCATCGCGCGAGCAGTGAATCTGACTCGCACACTGAAGGATTGGCAGTCCAAGGGTGTCACCGTCGTCGGTCTCGACGCGGGCGGCGACACCGAACTCGACACCTTCGACGGTAAGGGGCCGGTCGTCATCGTCGTCGGTTCCGAGGGCAAGGGCCTGTCGCGTCTTGTCAGCGAGACCTGCGATCACATTCTGTCGATCCCGATGGCGGGGCCGGTGGAATCGCTCAACGCGTCCGTCGCCGCAGGCGTCGTGCTGGCCGACATAGCTCGGCAACGCCGCGGGTAGACCTAGGTTCTGATGCGGGCGGCGGTGTCGTGCATCGCCGGGATCACGGTCTGGACCATGTCGGTGTCGGTGTAATTCCTCGCGTGCAGTGACGTGTTCAGCGCGGCCACGACGGTGCCGTTGCTGTTCCGCAAAGGCACTGCAGCAGCACGCATTCCGACATCCAGTTCGTCGACCACCTCGGACCACCCGGCTGCGCGCACTCGGTCGATCTCGGCACGTAGTGCGTCTCGATCGACGAGCGTGCGCGGGGTGAGGGCTTCGATGGGCGCGTCGGCGAAGTAACGCTCCAGCTCGCTCTCGGGCAGCGCTGCGAGCAGCACTCGACCCGAAGACGTTGCGTGCGCGGGGAATCGAGTGCCCAATGTGATGACGACCCGCAGCATGCGCGACGACGGAACGCGCGCGACGTAGACGATGTCGAATCCGTCGAGGATCGCCACCGAAGTCGTTTCGCCCAATTGACGTGCGAGCGTTTCGATGTGGGGTTCGGCCAAACGCGGCAGGTCCATTCCGGACAGGAACGTGAAGCCCAGGTTCATCACTCGTGGGGTGAGGGTGAACCGACGGCCGTCCTGGCGGACGAATCCCAGTTCGGCCAGCGTCAGCAGCAGTCGGCGGGCCGTAGCTCGAGTGACTCCGACGGCCCCGGCGACCTCGGTCAGAGTGCGGGCGGGATGTGCGTCGTCGAAGCACTGCAGCACGCTCAGGCCTCGTTCGAGTGACTGCACGAACCAGGCGGGGCGTTGGTCGTCGGGGGCGATCTCGGCCGTCATGGTTCGAGTCTGCCTCATCGCCCTGATCGCGCTGCATCACACCGCTCCGTGCTTGTGGTCTTGACCACAAGAGCTGCCTCTGGTTACAGTTGTGCGAATAACAAACAACTGTGCGCGATGCGCACAAAATCGAAGGGCCGACAAGTGAACGTTGACGTCGCAGTCGCGGACGGATCCAGAGCACGGAAAGCTGCCATCGGCAGCTTCGTCGGTGCCGTGGTCGAGTGGTACGACTTCCTGCTGTACGGCATCATCGCCGCGCTGGTGTTCAACTCCCAGTTCTTTCCGAGCGTCTCGCCCGCAGTGGGCGTGATGGCCGCGTTCGCGACCTTCGGTGTCGGTTTCCTCTTCCGGCCCCTCGGCGGAATCTTCTTCGGCCACTTCGGTGACCGCCTCGGACGCAAGCGGATGCTGATCTGGACCATGTTGCTGATGGGCGTCGCAACGGCCCTGATCGGTCTGGTTCCCAACTTCGAGTCCATCGGCTGGTTCGCGCCGCTGCTGCTGGTGCTGCTGCGCGCGATTCAGGGCTTCGCCGTCGGCGGCGAATGGGGCGGAGCATCGCTGATGGCCGTCGAGAGTGCGCCGGCGAAGAAGAAGGCGTTCTACAGCAGTGGCGTCCAGGTCGGCTACTCCGTCGGCCTCATCCTCGCCACCGGCGCGGTCACCATCATGAGCAACCTGCTCAGCGACGACGCATTCACCAGCTGGGGCTGGCGCGTACCGTTCCTGGCCAGCGCGGTGCTCGTACTGTTCGGCCTGTGGATCCGATCCGGTGTCGAGGAATCGCCCGTGTTCGAGCAGGCAGTCGAGGAGAGCGGTGAGAAGAAGAAGCTGCCGGTCATCCAGGCGATCACCGAGCACCCCGGTTCGTTCCTCAAGATCATCGCGCTGCGCATGGCCGAGCTGTTCACCATGTACATCGTCACCACCTTCGCGCTCAGCTACACCGTCAACGAACTGGGCTACGAGCGCCAGTTCATGCTCAACGTCGCGCTGCTGGTCGGTGCCATCGGCATCCTCAGCATCCCGGCCTACGCGGCGGTCGCCGACCGCTTCGGCCGCAAGCCGATCTTCGTCACCGGTGCCGTCGTGGGCGCACTGGCTGCCGTGCCGTTCTTCCTCTCCCTGCAAGCGGCATCGGTGGTCGCCATCGTGATCCTCGCCGTCATCCTGGTCAACGTCTCGCACGACATGGTGGTCTCGGTGCAGCAGCCCCTGTTCACCGAGATGTTCGGCCCGGAACTGCGCTACAGCGGTGCCGGTGTGGGCTATCAGGTCGCCAGCGCGATCGCCGGTGGCTTCACCCCGTTCATCGCGGCCGCTCTGGTGAGCTGGAACGACGGCTCCTGGCACTACGTCGCGGCGTACCTGGCCCTGGGATGCATCATCTCGGCCGTGGTCGCAGCGCTGATGAAGAACATGGGTTCCTCCGACGTCACGTCCGTCTCCGTACAGGCCCCTGCAGCAGAAGGTGTTGTTGCAGAGCGTGTCTCGAAGTCGGTATGAGCTCGCTGACCCTGGTCGGTTCGCACGCGTCCACCGCGATGTCACCCGCGCTGTGGACGCGTGCGTTCGAGATCGCCGAGGTCTCGTCCAGTTACGACGCCTGGGAGGTCGTCGACGCCGCCGGCCTACCCGACGTCGAGAAGGCTCTCCGGGGCGGCCGCACCGATGCTGCGAACGTGACGATGCCTTGGAAGCACTGGGCCGCAACGGTTGCCGACGAGGCCGATCCGGATGTGACGGTCTCGGGGGTGGCGAATCTGCTGTTCCTGCGTTCGGGTGCGCTGTTCGCCATGAACACCGACATCGCGGCGGTCCGAGCCGCGACTGCGGGACGTACCTTCGGATCGGTACTTCTGCTCGGAGCCGGTGGTGCCGCGCATGCTGCGGCATTCGCCTTGCACGCCCGCATCGACAGGCTGGTGGTCTCGGATGTCGACCGTCGTGCAGCGGCGGCTCTCGTCGCCGAACTCGACGGGTACGACGGTTCCGTCGCGGTCGTCGACTGGTCGGATCGAGCAGTGGATCTGGGCTCCTACGACCTGGTGATCAACGCGACGCCCATCGGACGAGACGGCTCGGAGGATCAGCTCGCCTGGGGCGCAGGTGAACTGGCACCGACGGCAACGGTGTACGACTTCGTCTACGCCGACATGCGCAACGCCGCCGAGTCCTACGCCGCCGATCGAGACATCGAGCTGATCGACGGATGGACGCACCTGTTCCACCAGGCCGATGCCATGGTTCGGCCGCTCGGACTGCCCGACCGGATGTCCGATGCATTGCGACGCAGCATTCGTGAAATCTGTCCCGCCGCTGCCGGAATCAACCGATAGCGCGGAAGCGCACCAGAGTGCCGGGGGTCAACTGCGCGGCCACGGACACGTCGGCTGCGGTGACGACGGCGATCACCGGATACCCGCCTGTGACGGGATGGTCGGCGAGAAACAGCACGGGCTTCCCTGACGGGGGAACCTGCAGAGACCCGAGAACCATTCCCTCACTGGACAACTCACCGTCGATTGCGCGGGCCAGGGGCTCGGATCCGTCGAGCCTGATCCCGACGCGATCGGTGTCCGGTGTGACCGTCCACAGCTGCTGCACCAGCGTCTTCGAGGCGTGCTCGGTGAACCAGCCGTCACGCGGCCCGAACCTCACGTGCAAGGTCTCGTGGAGCGTGGGCGGCGGCACGAAATCTGCAGCAGGCCATTCGGCGCTGCCGTTACCGACGTTCAGAACATCGCCAGGAGAGAGAAGGGCCGGGCCGATGCCGGACATCGTGTCCGTCGACCGACTGCCGAGGACGGTAGGAACGTCGATCCCACCCCGCACGGCAACGTAGCTGCGCAGACCCCATGTGGGCGCGGACAATTCCAGTGTCTGTCCGGCTCTGAGGGTGATGGTCGAGAACAGTCCCTGCTCTGTGCCGTCCACGCGGCAGATCACGTGCGCCCCGGTGACGGCCACGAGAGCGTCGAACTCGGCGCGGACCTTCAGGCCACCGAAGGTCGCTTCCAGTGTGGCGGCGTCGGAGTCGTTGCCCACCAATCGGTTCGCGGCATCGTGCGAGAGTCGGTCTGCGGCACCCGAGCGACCGACGCCGATCGACGCGAATCCGGGTCGTCCGCGATCCTGGACGGTGCACAGTGGTCCCGTCTGCAGAACGGTCAGGGCTCTCATGCCTGCTCGAATCGGACGATGGTGCCGGGCCGCAGCAGCGCGGGTGGATCGCGGTCGAGATCCCACAACCGAGCGTCGGTGCGTCCGATCAGTTGCCACCCGCCGGGGGAGGAGCGCGGATAGATGCCCGAGAACTCACCCGCTAGGCCCACCGAACCGGCCGGAACGCTGGTGCGCGGCGACGTGCGCCGCGGAACATGCAGTCGTGCATCGGTGCCGACGAGGTAGCCGAAGCCGGGTGCGAAACCGCCGAACGCGACGGTCCACGTCTGATCGACATGGGCGGCAACGACGTCGGCGGTGGACAGGCCGGTCAGTCGGGCAACCTCGTCGAGGTCCTCGCCGTCGTAGAACACCGAGATCGTCACGGTGTCGGACCGGTCGTCTGTGGTCGTGACTGCGGGTTCGGTGGCCGCGATCCAGTCCAGAACCGGCTGCTTCGGCCCGTCGAACATCACCAGGACCGTGCGTGCGGCTGGTACCAGATCCACGACCGCCGCGGGTGGGTCGGTCGTCAGAGAGCGGTAGTACGCCATCGTCTCGTCAAGCCCGTCGAATTCGACCAGCAGTGCGTCCTCACCGGCCGGGTGAATCCTCATCGGACGAATGCGGAGATGTCGATACCGTTGGCGCGCAACAGGTTCGATACGGCCGCGGCCATCACGACCGCGCCGGGGGAGTCGCCGTGCAGACAGATCGACTCCGCCCGGACGTCGATGGTCGAGCCGTCCACGGCAACGGCGGTGCCGTCGGTGATCATGGTCAACACGCGCTGGGCGACGGCGTCGGGATCGGACAGTACGGCACCGGGTTCCGAGCGCGAGACGAGCGCCCCCTGCGGGGTGTAGGCGCGGTCGGCGAAAGCCTCTGTGACAGTTCGGAGTCCGGCTCGTTCAGCTTCCTCGAGGAACACCGAGCCGGGCAGGCCGAGCACCGGCAATGTCGCGTCGTAGGCGGCGACGGCGTCGACCACGGCCTTGGCCTGGCCGCGGTGGTGCACGATCGCGTTGTACAGCGCACCGTGCGGTTTGACGTAGGCGACGGCCGAACCGGAGGCTCGAGCGAGGCCGTCGAGTGCGCCGATCTGATAGATCACGTCGGCGGTGAGATCGGCGGGGGAGACGTCGAGAAAGCGCCTGCCGAACCCGGCGAGGTCGTGGTAGCCCACCTGCGCTCCGATTCGTACCGCCGCTGTCGCGGCCGAGCGGCACGTCCGCAGCAGAGTGGTGGGATCACCGGCATGGAAGCCGCACGCAACGTTGGCACTCGAGACCAGGGCGAGCATCGCGTCGTCGTCGCCGAGAGTCCACGCACCGTAGCTCTCGCCGAGATCGGCGTTGAGGTCGATGGACACCCTCGACATCCTAGGCGGCGACCAGTCGTCCGGAATTGGCCTTGCGGGTTCCGCCGATCGCGCGGCACACGAGGTAGATCACGAAGGAGATGGTGGTGACGAACGTCGAGACCGGCAGGCCGGGAGCAAGGGAGAGCAGGATGCCGCCGACGGCGGCGATCTCGGCGAAGACGATCGACAGCAGCGTCGCCTTCAGCGGGCTTGCCGTCACCCGGGCGGCGGCAGCGGCCGGGGTGATGAGCAGCGAGAGCACCAGCAGCGCGCCGACGATCTGCACACCGAGCGCACAGGCGACACCGACGAGCACGGCGAACACCACCGAGAGTGCGCGGACGGGGACGCCGCGGGCCAGCGCCACCTCGGGGTCGGTGCTGGCGAACAGCAGCGGACGGTAGACCACGGTGAGGACGATCAACACCAGGACCGCGCACACCAGCAGGAGCTGAATACCGCTCTGTCCGACGCCGACGATCTGTCCGATGAGCAGCGAGAAGCTGGTGCCGGTTCGGCCCGGGTAGAGCCAGATGAACAGCACCGACAGGCCGAGACCGAAGGACATGATCACGCCGATGACCGAGTCGCGGTCGCGGGCCTTGCTGCCGAGCAGGGCGAACATGACCGCCGCGACCACGGACCCGACGATGGCTCCGAGGCCGACGGTGATGCCCACGAGCAGTGCCGCGGAGGCACCGGTGAGCGAGAGCTCACTCGATCCGTGCACCGCGAACGCCCATTGGCGGCTGACGATCAGCGGACCGAGTGCGCCTGCGAGCAATCCGAGGATCGCGGCGGCGAGCAGTGCCTGCTGGACGAAGTCGTAGGTCAGCAGATTGGCGGTGGTGTCGAAGTCGAGCATCTTCGAGAATGCGTCGAGAACCTTCTCGTTCATGCCTTGTCTTCTCTGTCGTGCGGCACGGGTGGATGGTGGGCTCCTGCCGAGCCGAGCGCGTCGATCGAGTCGCCGGTGCCGACGACGATGAGCCGGCCGCGAACTTTCAGTACCTCGACCTCGGTGCCGTAGAGCTCGGAGAGCACCTCGGTGGTCATGACTTCCTCCGGCGTTCCGATACGGAACCGGCCGTCGACGATGTAGACGATGCGATCGACGAGCGGCAGGATCGGGTTGATCTCGTGGGTCACGAACAGCACTGCGGTGTCGTGCTCCCGTCGTCGACGATCGATGAGGCTCGAGACCAGAGATTGGTTGGCGAGGTCGAGGCTGAGCAGGGGTTCGTCGCACAGCAGGACCGACGGATCGCCGACGAGTGCCTGGGCGATGCGCAGCCGCTGCTGTTCACCGCCGGACATCGAGCCGACCGGCGCACCGGCGAAGGAGTTGGCGTCGACCTGATCGATCGCGCGCTGCACCGTCTCCTTGCGCTGCCGCATGCCGCGCAGGCCCATGCCCCACCGATGACCGTCCCAGCCGAGCCCGACGAGATCGCGTCCGCGCAGGGGGAGATCGTCGTCGATGTTTCGTTGCTGGGGCACGTAGCCGACGCCCGACTGGCCGCGACGGACGGGATTGCCGTCGATCGCGGCCGTGCCGGATGTGAGGTGATTCTGACCGAGCAGCACTTTCAGCAGAGACGTCTTGCCCGATCCGTTGGGGCCGAGAACGGCGACGAACTCGCCTTTCTCGACCGTCAGGTCCAGGTTCTGCCACAGCGTGCGCTCGCCGAACGCCAGTCCGGCATCGCGCAGTTCTACAGCAGGCATGTACTACAGCTTTCCATCAGCCGGTCCGAGATCAGGAGTCGGATCGGCTCAAGGGGCCGTTGCGAGGGCGGCCTGCAGATCCGTCGCTGCCTTGGTCTGCCACTCGATGTACGTCATCCCGGCGGGCAGAGTCTCGGTGACCTCGACGACGGGGATGCCCGCGGCCTCGCTCGTGGAGCGAATATCCTGCGTCACAGCATCTTCGGTCTGGATGTTGTAGATCAGAGCGCGGACGGACTTCGAGGTGAACAGATCACGCGTCGCGGCGATCGAAGCGGGCGACGGGTCGTTGCCCTCCTCGATGGAGTCCTTGAAGTCCTCGGGAGTGCGATCGTCGAGTTCGGATTCCTCGATCAGGTAGTGCGCGATCGGCTCGGTCTGCGCCACCGGTGCGCCCGGGTGATCGGCGGCGATCTTCGCCGTCACGTCGGTGATGCCGTGTACTTGCTCGTGGAACGTTTCGGCGTTGGCGGTGTACTGGGCAGCGTTGTCGGGGTCGAGCTGACCGAGCTTGTCGGCGATCTCCTCGGCGGTGTGCGCTACGACCTCGGCGTTGTACCAGACGTGTTCGTTGACCTCGCCGTGCGAATGGCCGTGATCGTCCGCTGCCTCTGCCTCTGCCTCTGCCTCTGCCTCTGCCTCTGCTTCGGCCGTCGCGTCGCCGGAGGTGGGCTCGGACTCGTGATCGTGGCTCTCGTCGAGCAGGGTGTACGCATCGACCGACGGCACGTCCTTGCCCTCGGATCCGAGGATGTCCTCGATGAACTGGTCGTAGCCGCCGCCGTTGTAGACCACGAGCGACGCCTCGGCGACGGCAGCGGCGTCGGCCGGGCTGGCCTCGTAGGAGTGCGGATCGGCTGAGGGATCGGAGATGAGCGAGGTCACTGTGGCCAGGTTGCCCGCCACTGCCTCCGCGACGCTTCCCCAGACGTTCGTCGACGCGACGATCGTGATCGGTCCGTCGACGGGGGTGGCCGGGGCAGACTCGGTGCTCGCGGAGTCGGTTGAGCTGCATGCGCTGAGCGTGAGGGCTGCGGCGCAGGTCAGGCCGAGTGCGGCCGTGAGTTTGGTCCGGGACGCGCGACGGATGGACGACATCGATGTACTCCTGAAGGGCAAGGCTTGACGCTAATGGAAACCGTTACCGTTGTACTCTAGCGTTCGATTGGCCTTTGTTCGAATCGGACGAAGGCGACCTCGAGTTTCTCTGCGGTGCGTTGTGGGACTAACGTCCCGGTTATGGCCAGGTCGAGCGAACCGCGACGTCAAGCGACGTTGGCGTCGATCGCAGCCGAGCTGAAGGTATCGCGCACCACCGTCTCGAACGCCTACAACCGACCCGATCAGCTCTCCCCTGAACTTCGCGAACGCGTCCTCCAGGCCGCCAAGCGTCGCGGCTACGCGGGCCCCGACCCGGTCGCGCGATCACTGCGCACCCGCAAGGCCGGCGCCATCGGACTGCTCCTCACCGAGGCGCTGAGCTATTCCTTCCGCGACCCCGCCGCGATGAGCTTCCTCGCCGGACTCGCCGAATCCTGCGAGGCCGCCGGGCAGGGACTACTGCTCATCCCCGCCGGTGCCGAACGCGACGACGTGCAGGCCGCCGCCGTCGTGCAACAGGCCGGAGTCGACGGGTTCGTCGTCTACTCCGTCGCCGACGACGACCCGTACCTCGCTGCGGTTCGCGAACGTCATCTGCCGATCGTCGTCTGCGACCAACCCCGCAACATCCCCGAAGCCGCCCTCGTCGCCATCGACGACCGGGGCGCAATGAAAATGCTTGCCGCACATCTGATCTCACAGGGACACGAGCACCTCGCCGTCCTGTGCATGCGGCTCGGACGCGACCGTCGCGACGGCGTCGTACCCCCGGGACGGTTGGCAGACAGTCACTTCCACGTCCAGCGTGAACGCATCGCCGGAGTCCAAGCCGCCATGATCGACGCCGGACTCGACCCGGACATCCTCACCGTCGTCGAACGCTTCGACCACACCGTGCGCTCCGGCCACTCCGCCGCCGCCCAAGCCCTCCAGGCAAACCGCGAAACCACCGCGCTGCTCTGCACCACCGACGTGATCGCCCTCGGCGCACTCAACTTCGCCAGAGTCTCCGGAATCGATGTGCCGAGCCAACTCTCGGTCACCGGATTCGACGGCATCTCCGACGCCATCCGCGAGAACCTCACCACCGTGCGCCAGGACGCCGAGGAAAAAGGCCGTCGAGCGGGCAAACTGGTGCTCTCGTCCTCGCACTCGGGCATCGTCGCCGCCGAAACCCTGCCGACCGAACTCTTCCGCGGCCGAACCGCTGGACCGCCGCCGGAACAACCGCCCGCAATCGCCTGACCTTCGCCGCCGCCGCTCGCTCCGCTCGCCTTCGCGTCAATGCACCATTGCACGCCTCAGACGTATGCAATGTGCCATTCACGCAGCGGAGCCCCGTGGGTGAATGGACCATTGCACGGCTCAGACGTATGCAATGGTCCATTGACGCGGAGCGGTGCGGCGGGGCGGAGGTCAAGCAGGCTGGGCGCTGAGCAATCTCGCGCAGCGCAGCAGACCGAGGTGACTGTAGGCCTGCGGATGGTTGCCGAGGGATCGTTCGGCGATGGGGTCGTATTCCTCACTGAGCAGTCCGGTGGGGCCTGCGGCGCTGACGAGTTGGGCGAACAGGGCTTCGGCTTCGGCGCGCTGTCCCACCAGAAGGTATGCCTCCACCAGCCAGGCCGCGCACAGGTGGAAGCCGCCTTCGCCGCCGGGGAGTCCGTCGTCGTGGCGGTAGCGGTAGACGGTCGAGCCGCTGCGCAGTTCGGCTTCGGTGGCGGTGACGGTGGCCGCGAAGCGCGGGTCGGCCGGGTCGATCAGTCCGGACAGCCCGATGAACAGGGTCGCGGCGTCGAGGTCGGTGCCGTCGTACGCGGCGGTGAAGGACTGCACCTCCTCGTTCCAGCCGTTGGCGAGTACTTGCTCTCGGATGGTCTCGCGCAGAGGTGCCCAGCCGGGTTCCGTCGCACGGCCGAATGTTTCGGCGAGTCGGATGGCGCGATCGACGGTGATCCAGCCCATCACCTTGGAGTAGACGTGGTGGCGGGGGTTGTCGCGGATCTCCCAGATACCGTGGTCGGGTTCGAACCAGCGACGTTCGACGGCTTCGACCATGGCGCGGACGAGTTCCCAGTCATCTTCGGAGAGAACGTGTTCCGATCCTGCGGCCTTGCGTGCGTGGGCGAGGGCGGACACCAGTTCGACGATGGGGCCGAACACGTCGAGCTGAACCTGTTGGTTGGCAGCATTTCCCACCCGTACCGGACGCGAACCGGCGTAACCGGGCAGCTCGTCGATGACGGCCTCGGGTGGCAGGCCGAGGCCCCAGATGGTGTACAGCGGGTGCAGGCGTTCGGGACCCGACACCGACTCGAGTACTCCGTGGATCCAGGACAGGTAGTTCTCGGCCTCGGCCGTCGAGCCGACGTCGACCAGTGCTGCCGCCGTCAACGCCGCGTCGCGCAGCCAGCAGTAGCGGTAGTCCCAGTTGCGTACTCCGCCGATATCTTCGGGTAGCGAAGTGGTGGCGGCCGCCATGATGGAACCGGACTCGGCGTGCACCAGGCCGCGCAGAGTCAGTGCCGATCGCTTCATCAGATCGCGCTTGAGCGGCGGCAGATCCAGGCCGTCGGCCCAGTCCTTCCAGTACGCCTCCGATGCCCGACGACGCTCCACCTCGGCCCACGGGTGCTCGCTCAGATCATCCGTTCCGAGCCGCAATTCGAGAACGATGGGTCCGTTGGAGGGATCGACCTCGGCGTGTGCGGTTTGCTGGGATCCATCAGAGACGATGTTCCAGACGACGCCGGGGCTACGCAGCACCATCGGATCCGCGGTACCGAGAACGCGCAGACCGTCGACATCGGGTTCGAGTGAGGCCCACGCCTTTCCGAATTCCGGACGCGGCGCGAACGTGACCACGGCGGTGGCCTTGCCGGTGATGACGCGGGTCAGAGCGGTCTGACCCTGGCCGACGTCGTGCGGCAGGTAGTCGGTGACCTGCAGGCTGGCCCACTTGGTCTGCACCGTCATCGTGCCGTCCACGTATTGCTGGCTCAGCGGCAACGATGTACGGGTGGGCCCGACGCTGAAGTGACCGGCCTGATCGCCGCCGAGCAGGTGCGCGAACACCGCCGCCGAATCGGGTTCGGGATGACACAGCCAGGTGACGTCGGCGTCGGGGGTCAGCAGTGCAACGGCATTGGGGCTGGCCAACATCGTCAGTCGCTCGATACGCGGGGCGTCGGCTCCCGAGAGCCACTGGCGTCGCTCTTCGAGCAGAAACGCCAGGGCGAGCGCGACCTGCTCGGTGCTGTCGATGCGGAACTCCGCCAGGGTGTCTCCCGGCCCGATCTTGACGCCGATGTCCGGTCCGTGCAGGTGTCCGAACGCCTTCTCGTCCGTGACGTCGTCGCCGAAAAAGACTGCGGCAGTAGCGGCTTCCTGGTGGCGAAGAATGTCGAGCGCGACGCCCTTGTCGGTGACGATGACCGCCAACTCGATGACGGACTTGCCCTCGGTGACCTGCACCCCGTCCCGCGCAGCCGCGCCGGATCGCACGGCCGCGAGGGCCTCGTCGCCTGCGGCGGTCTCGGCGTTGCGGACGTGCAACGCGACGCTGGCCGGCTTGGTCTCGATACTCACGCCTGGATGGGCGTCGGCGATGGCCTGCAGTTCGCCGGTGATGACGGTGAGGAGCTTCTTTGCGTTGTCGTCGATGGCGTTGACGAACCCGGCGTCGAACTCGCTGCCGTGGCTGCCCACCAGCTGCACCTCGGACGGCAGCCGCGAGAGGATCGCGAGATCACGCAGGGCGCGTCCGGAGATGACGGCGGCGTTGGTTCCGGCCAGGGAAGCGAGCCCGCGCATGGCGCTGACCGACTCGGGGTGTGGGAACGCCTTCTGCGGGTCGGAGACGATCGGCGCCATGGTGCCGTCGTAATCGGACGCGACTAGCAGACGCGGAGTCCGAGCTACTCCAACGAGTGCGCGGCGAAGTTCGAGCGGCAATTCGAGAGCAGTCACCCGTCGAATCTAGGCGATGAACCCCGCCTCGGCGTACCTGGCTTTGTGCGCTCGGTGTATCACTGCTGGTCGGGCACCAGACCGGGCGACGGCGTCACACCCGAGGCCGCCGACATCGATGCAGCTGACTTGGTGACGATGGCCAACATGGCTCGCTGTGCGGCGTCGGCGTCACCGGACTGGATCGACGAGGCGACCACCCCGTGCAGTCGAATTGCCTCCGGGTCGGCCTGCCTCGACATCAGGGCATGGCGGGTACGTCCGGCGAGTACCTCGACCACGATGTCGGACATCGATCGCAACATCGGATTGCCCGACGCCGCGAGCAACGTGCGATGAAAATTGCAGTCGTGTTCGAGGTAGGCCTCGGAGTCGGCTGCTCTCGACGTCGACGACATTCCGATGACGGCGGCGGTCAACGCCCCGCATTGCTCGGGTGTCGCTCGGTGGGCGGCCAGCTTGGCTGCCAAAGGTTCGATCCCCGAACGTAATTCGCTGAGCAGTAGCAACTGTTCGGCGCGAGCCGGTCCGGCCAGTTGCCAGCGGATCACCACCGGGTCGAGTGAGTTCCAGTTCTCCGAGCCCTGCACGGTGATTCCGACGCGACGACGCACCGTGAGCAACCCCAGCGACTCGAGAACGCGCACGACTTCCCGCACGACGGTCCGCGACACGGTGAACCGCACGGCGACGTCGTCTGCCGAGATTCGGGTCCCGCTCGGGATCGCGCCGCTGACGATGTCGCGCCCGAGCTCGTCGAGCACCGAATCGTGCAGTTGGCGGAAGTCGTTGGTCTCGCTCATGTCCGGTCGATCGTCCCACGGGTTGCCCGGTTTCTCGCGTCTGTCCGATCCAGGCGGGCGCGATGGAGCAGTATCGAGGGATGGCATCGCAGACGACAGGTAGAGCACATCATCCGGTACTCGTGGTGATGGGAGTGTCCGGATCGGGCAAGTCCACGGTCGCGGGCATCCTCGCAGGTGCACTGAAATGGGACCTGCAGGAGGGCGACGACCTGCACCCGGACGCCAACGTGGCCAAGATGGCGTCGGGTCAGCCGCTGACCGACGAGGACAGATGGCCGTGGCTGGACGTGATCGCGGAATGGATCACCGATCACACCACCACGGGGCGATCGGGGATCGTGACGTGCTCGGCGCTCAAGCGGACGTATCGGGACGTGCTGGCGGCCGGGTCGAGGGAGGGGGCGGAAGTGATCTTCGTGCACCTGGCCGGAACGAAGGATCGGATCAGTGGTCGCCTCAACGCGCGGATGGACCACTTCATGCCGTCGTCGCTGCTCGACACCCAGATCTCGACCCTCGAGCCGCTGGGTGACGACGAGAACGCCATCGTCGTCGACATCGGTCCGCCCCCGACCAAGATCGCCGAGCGCATCCTCGTCGAACTCGAGACGCGGGCCGGGATGTCGGAGAGTCACTGAGAAACCGACTGGGGCAACTGCCGCCCAGCCAAGGACCGCTCACCCCTGGACGCGTGAATGGACCATTGCATACGTCTGAGCGGTGCAATGGTCCATTCACCCCGGCCGACCGGGCCGGCCACACTGCGTCAATGGCACTTTGCAGACGTCTGAACGGTGCAATGGTCCATTGACGCAGAACCGGGCTACGCCACGACGGCCTCGCGGCGGATCGGGCGTACTGCGCGGTCGGTGAGGAACGCGAATGCCAGTCCCAGAGTCAGCCACAGGGTCGCCTGGGTGGCCAGGGACGACAGTCGGAATTCCCAGAGCAGGGTGGCGGGGAAGTCCGAGCCGACCTCGTTCACACCGGGCAACAGTGCGTACCCGATGCCGACGATCACCAGGAACGCGAGCAGCGGTGCGCCGACGCGGATCGCCACCGAATGCTGCGATGCGACCGCCTTGGCGATGTAGATCCCGATCGCGACGGCCAGCAGACCGAGAATCACGGTCGCCAACCACAGCCAGGTGCGCTGGGTGATGGTCTCCGGATCGCCGACCGCGGGCGGGTTGGCCGGGTACTTGAAGAACGGCACCGCTTCGAT
>NZ_NOYE01000015.1:0-35837 GCF_002258285.1 Rhodococcus sp. 06-418-5 | reverse complement strand
GTCCTCGGTGAGGAGGTTGGTGATCATCGCGGCCTGTGCGACGTCGGAGAGCTTGGACTGCTCCGGGTCGTAGTCCTGGCCGCCGAGTGCGGCGAAGTTGCGACCTTCGTCCCACGGCACGTAGTCGTGAGGGTGCCACTCCCGAGCCATGGACAGGTGACGGTTCACATTGTCCTCGGCAGTGGGCACCAGCTCTTGCAGAAGCTCGAGCTGTGTCAGATCCCTGGCCATCGACATGCCTCCTCGCGTTGACGTCGGCTCGCCAGCCTAGGGCGATCGATGCGTCGTGCGGGGTGCCTTGCCCGGATTCTGTTAGAGGTCGCAATCACCGGCGAGGCCGAGTGGTGCGATTTCACAGCTCACCGAGTGGCGAGATTCGATACGGGGGTTGCGAGAGTCGGTGAACGGAACACCCAGCCACGGAGAGCGAGGAATCGGGCGGCTCCGAAGATGCCACTCACGGCGACCACGACCAGAACCTGTACGTACGTCGGTGCCGCCGGGAACAGGATGTGCATTGCGGCCAGTGAGGCGGTGCTCAGACCGAGCCCGATCAGGGCCAGTCCTCCGGCTTCCCACTGGGTCTGGAACCAACCGACTCGACCGGTCGCATGGAAGGTGTGACGGCGGTGCAGTTCGTTGGCCAGGACGGTACTTGCGGCCACACCCGCGAGGTTGGCGGTGAACGATCCGAGGGAAGCGAGTGCGACGAACAACAGGGCGTACACACCGTTGCTCGACACCCCGACGATCACGAACCGCGTGAACTGAGCGAGCACCGACTCCCCGAGCATCCGCGACCTGATGCGGGGCGCACAGCCCGACGAACCGGACGCAGCTGGAGCTTTCAGGGAAATGCTCACGAGGACTCCAGTTGTAGAACCGGAAGCGTCGGTCGGCGCTTCGACTCGATACAACTCCGCACACCGACGAATCGGTCTCGGGCGTGACGGAAGTCTCAGGCTTTCGTGGAACTTTCTTCCCGGGCGCG
Organism: Rhodococcus sp. 06-418-5; assembly: GCF_002258285.1. Taxonomy (NCBI): domain Bacteria; kingdom Bacillati; phylum Actinomycetota; class Actinomycetes; order Mycobacteriales; family Nocardiaceae; genus Rhodococcus; species Rhodococcus sp. 06-418-5. Next base: position 34,846 of record NZ_NOYE01000015.1, on the reverse strand, counting down.
CTTCTTGCGGTCCAGGTCGATGTTGAGGCTGTCGGGCTTGATCGATGCGACGAACAACACCGCAACGAGCACGACCACTACGACGATGGTGACGACGACCACCGCGATGCCGAAAATTGCCAAGATACCGTTCATGTCCTGCCTCCCGTGTCAGGCAATACGGTACTTGTCGTAGACGGGCCGGTCGACGTCGCCCCTCGTGCGTCGCAGTTCAACTCACCAGGCGCGCTACGGCCCGCATCGGCAACGACAGCCAGGTGGGCCGATTGCGCGCCTCGTACAGAACTTCGTACACGGCCTTGTCCAGTTCGTATGCACGCAACAGGTCGGCCTCGTCACGGGGATCGTGCCCGGCCACCGAGGCGTATCCGTCGAAGAATGCCGAGATGCTCCGCGCCGCCCACTGCTCGGCCCGCTCGCGCGCCGACTCGTCCTCGGGGCGGTCGACCAGCAGGTGGTTGGCGGCGTAGTCGAACGAGCGCAGCATTCCTGCGACGTCGCGCAGCGCGCTGTCCATCTGCCTACGTTCGGCCAGGGTCTTGGCCGGCTCACCCTCGAAATCGATGAGCAGCCACCGTTCGGGAGTGCCCAGCACCTGACCCAGATGCAGGTCGCCGTGGATGCGCTGCACCGTGGTGCTGTTCGACGCCTCCGCCCGCGAGATCAGCGCGGTCGCCGCCGGGATGTACTGCTCGATCTCCGGCACCACCCGTGCCACTCCCGAGATGCGGGCGAGGATCTCCTCGACGGCGGTAGCTTCCACCGACCGCTCGGCGGTGCCCAACTCCGATGCCAAATCGTGGTGTACCTGCGCCACAGCTGCTCCGATTCGATGCGCGTCCGGGGCGAAATCGGCCGGAAGTTCTTCGATCGGTGTCTGCGGGGAATCGAACACCTCCTGCACGCTGGCCAGCGCCGCAGTCCAGCCTTCGGCGGAGTTCGCGGCGAAATCCTGGGCCATGCCGAGCGTCGTGGGTTCACCGCCGACTTCGGCTTCGAGCCAGCCGCGAAGCGGCGCGACGTTGACGCTCCCCGCCGCCGCCAGCGCGCGATGCAGTTCCACATCGGGGCTGATTCCCGGCGGCACCTGACGAAACAGCTTGAGCAACAGCAGATCACCGAGAATCACCGAGGTGTTGGACTGCTCTGCCCCCAGAACCCGACCGCGCAGACCGCTAGGCACACTCGAACCGTCGACGATCCTGAATTCGATGCTGCCAGTGGCTTTTCCGGCGGCAAGTGCATCGCCGTACAGGCCGATGATCTCGGGGTCGCGTAAACCGTCGAACACGGCCACCTCGCCTGCCACGGGCAGGGTCCACGGTCGGAGATCGTCGGTCAGCTCGGTGCGGAACCCCAATGGCACCTGGTAGGTCTGCGTCACGGCGGTGCCGTCCTGCGTCAGCTGCACCTCCACCAGCAGATGCTCGGCCGCGAAATGCGGCTCGTCCAGGAGCACGTCGCGCGCGACGATGCGCACCGCTCCGACCGTCGAACCCTTTGCGCCGAACCACCGTTGACCTGGCAACCACGCCGCCAGAGCATCCTCGAGCTGGGGTTCGATCGTGCGTGCCACACTCGAGCTGGAACCGACCATGAGAATTTCTCGCCGCCTTCGGGGGAGTTTGCGGAGCTTGTGACCGTACTCAGCGAAACCTACCCACTCCCGGCGACGCTCACACACCGACCGCAAAGACACCCGAACGTTATGCAGGTCGTACGCCGGTGCACGGACATGCTCGTAGAGTGGTCACATGTCCGCTCCACTGACCGCCCACATCGACGTACACCGCGCCGGTGATCGATCGAAAACCCGTGTGTCCTGGCTGGACTCGAAACATTCGTTCTCCTTCGGCCAGCACTACGACCCCGACAACACCCATCACGGACTGTTGCTGGTCAACAACGACGACATCGTCACCGCCGGTCAGGGTTTCGAGACACATCCGCATCGCGACATGGAGATCGTCACGTGGGTGATGCAGGGTTCACTGGTGCATCAGGATTCCATCGGACACTCCGGAATCATCCATCCCGGCCTCGCGCAACGGATGACCGCGGGCAAGGGCATCATGCACTCCGAGAAGAACGACTCCTGGAGCATCGACGGCAACAGGCACACCGAACCCGTTCGCTTCGTGCAGATGTGGGTGCTCCCGGACAGTCCCGGTGCCACACCCGGATACGAACAGCTCGAGATCGGCGACGAACTACTGCGCGGCGGGTTGGTCACCGTCGCGTCGGGAATGCACAAGCACCGTGATCGGGCAGCGATCACCATCGGCCAGAAGTCGGCTGCACTGCACGCGGCAAGGTTGTTGCCCGGAGCCTCCGTGACCGTGCCCGACGCCCCGTTCGTGCACCTGTTCGTCGCGCGCGGCACCGTCACGCTCGAGGGGGTGGGCGAGCTCTGGGAGGGTGATGCAGTCCGCATGAGTTCCACTGGCGGACAACGTGTTACCGCGACCGAATCGGCCGAGGTACTCATCTGGGAGATGCATTCGCGGCTCGGCGGGTGATTCACCCGTTTCGATGACAAGTTGATCACGGGAGCACGTGGCTCCTGTGCGCACCGAAGCCACCCACATACACTCCGAGCGTTCACGATCGCCGATATCGGAGGTACTCAACGTGTCGAATCAGAATCCGCCGCCCGGAAACTATCCCCCGCCCGGAAACTACCCTTCACCCGGTGAGTACCCCCAGCAGGGCGGCTACCAACAACAGCCACCGGCACCGAAGAACACCGTCGGCACGGTGGCTCTGGTCCTGGCGATTCTGGGTGTGTTGTTCTCCTGGACCATCGTCGGCGGCATTCTTCTCGGCCTGATCGCCATCGTTCTCGGCTTCGTCGGACGTTCCAGGTACAAGAAGCGCACTGCAACCAACGGCACCGTGTCACTCATCGCGATCGTTCTGGGTTTCGTGGCCGCAGCGCTGTCGATCGTTCTCGTCGTCGTCGGGGTCGGCCTGTTCAACGCAGTCGGTGGACAGGACTTCACCGACTGCCTCAGCAACGCAGGCAGCGATACTGCCGCACAGCAGCAATGTGCCGACGAATTCCAGCAGAACGTCGAGAACCAGTACGACGACTCCACACCGAACTGAGCCGCCGCGTCAGGCACTCAGGTCTCGGTGCCTGACGGAGACCGATCACGTCGGGGCGTCGAGCCCGCCACGACCACCTGGTTGCCGCCCTGCTGCTTGGCTTCGTACATCGCCGCGTCGGCTCGCCGCAACAGCAGCGTGGTGAGTTCCACGATGTCGAAATCGATGTCGTCGGAAATCGGATACGTGCAATGCGCGACGCCGATGCTCACCGTCAGGGGCGCGGGGTCCTCCGCGGAATGCGCGGCGCAGCGATACTTCTCGGCCAGCGCGAGGGCCTGGTTCTCGGCCGATTTGGTCACCACGGCGAACTCTTCACCGCCCACCCGCGCAACCAGCACACCGTCCGTCGTCAACCGACGTGCGACGAGTTGCAGGGCCGCGTCCCCCTGGTGGTGACCGAATCTGTCGTTGATCGACTTGAATCGGTCCACGTCGACGACCATCACCGACACATCGTTCGCCCCCAGGAAATACACCGGCAGTGCCTCGTCGAGCCCGCGCCGGTTGCGCACTTGAGTGAGTGGATCGAAGTTGGCCGCCTGCGCCTGAACCTGCAGTTTGAGAAGCAGATACTGGAAGAACGTGGGGCCCATGAACGTGATGGGCAACAGCACCACCAGCTGCGCGACGGCCAATCCGGGATCGGTGTCGGGTGAGAGCAGGATCAGCACGAAGAAGAGCGTCACGGCCGACCCGGCCCACAGCAAGTGCAGCGCCATGACTTTCGGACTGTGGAAGAGCTGGACGTAGACGCTGTTGGCTGCGAGCATCGCGAGGGCCAAGAAGGTGGTCTGGGGCGATCCGTAGGACAACAGAACCAGCGTCACTCCGACGTCCGAGTACACGGCGAACAACAGAGACACCCGCTTCGATGGCCAGGGAGCTTTCAGCCAGGCGACACCGACCGCGAGCGTCGACACGATCGCAACCACGATGATCGACCGCCCGACAGGCGATGTCGGCGGGGAATCGGTGAGCAACAACAGTGCCGCAGCGGCGAGTCCGTACGAGAACGTACTCAAGGATGCAGCGAGGCGATACGGAGCGAGCGCACCGTGCAGCCCGAGGTAGCTCACCACCGACTCGTAGCTGTGCGGCTGGTTCCACCATGTGCGCAGGAATGTCGAGTGCACGTAACCTCCATGCGCGTTCGGCTCAGAGATCACGGACCCGACAGGACGCCACCATGTCGGACCGGGCCGGACAAATCGGCCACACCCGATGCTATCGGACGCACATCACCCTCGGATGCCTCTTTGTCGGAACGCTGTGAAACCTCCCATACCGACAACGATGGCGATCACGACGAGCCATCCGATCGGCGCGAATTCGACTGCCGCTCCCGGTAATCGCGGAACATGAGTGAAGGGCGAGAGATCGAGCCACGGCTGAGGCAGGCCCACGACCGACCCGACCTGGCCGACGGCGACGAAGCCGCCCAGAACGGCCCACAGGACGGTCGCGAATCGGGGGACAGCGCCGAACAGGGCAAGGCCGATGGCCGTCACCACCCATACGGCCGGGAGCTGACCCAGTGCGCCGCCGACGACGGACGGCAGTTCGCCCGAGACATCGCCGGTCGCCGACCCGTACGTCAGCCCGATGGTGAGGCCGACGACCAGCAGCAGCCACGCCGGGCCGAGAACGGCCAGGAGTAGGTGCCCTGCCAGCCAGCGGATCCGCGAGACGCCGGTGGCGAGAACGATCTCGGCCAGACCCGCCTCTTCCTCGGCGTGGAGCCGCAGCAGGGCCGACACCGAGTAGGCCGCCACCATGATGCCGACGATGCTCAGCACGGCCGCAACGAACGATTGTTCGAGTGTGGTACCGCCGAATTTTCCGAGCGCGTCGCCGATAGCAGTACTGCTGCCGAGCTGGTCGTCGATCCCGTCCGTGGACGCTCCGACGACAGTGCCGAACAGGGCGAGCCCGACGGTCCAGACGACGATGGTTCCGCGAGAGAGTCGCCAGGCGAGAGCGACGGGACCGGACAGTGACGGAGCGGCGGCCACCCGCCCGCGGCGCTCGGCCCGCAGCCCACTGCCGAGATCGCGTCGACTCGCGGCCACGAATGCCGCGGCACAGAATGCGGCTGCGGCCGCCGGCGACAGCAACAGCGGCCACCACCTCTCGTCGGCGAACGGCCGCACCTGCGCCGACCACCCGATCGGCGAGAACCACGACAGGGTTCCCGAGCCGATGTCGCCGACAGCTCTGAGAACGAACGCTGCGGCCAGCACGCCGAGGGCGTAACCGCGAGCCACCCGAGCTCCCGACGCCACCTGCGCCGACACTGCCGCACAGCCGACGAAGACGATCCCCACCACGGCGACCGACGCCCCGTACGCGACGCTCCCGGCCACCGGCAGGCCGAACGCCCACAGCGAGAGAGACGACAACATTCCCGTCGCCGCCACCGCGCCGCCCGCCAACGCGATCGCCGCGGCCAACCCGGCATAGCGACCCACCGCCGTCGATCCGATCAGCTCGGTTCGACCCGCATCCTCCTCACCTCGGGTGTGACGGACCACAGTGAGGATCGCCGCCAGCGGAACCAGCGCCAGCACCAACCCCGAACGCCAGGACACCAGAGCTCCCAGGTCACTACCGAAGATCGGGCCGACGAGCGCTGCCTGCGCGGGCGCCGACAGAGTCCCGAGGTAGAACGCCTGACGATCCGCCGCCGTCGGATACAGGCCCTCGAAGCTGACCGCGTACAGCAGCGGCAACGCCCCGAGCAGAACGATCCACACCGGTGCCACCAGACGATCGCGACGCAGATACAACCGCAGCAACGCGCCGGTTCCTGTCAGAGCCTTCATGCGTAGTACCTCAGGAACAGTTCTTCGAGTGTCGGATCGGAGCTGACCAGGCTGCGGACTCCGGCGTCGGCCAGCACGTGCATCGTCGCCGCAAGGGCCTCGTTCTCCACCGTGCAGGTGACCGAGGATCCCGCGACTCGGACGTCGGACACCCCCGCGAGCGTGGTCAAACCGTCGGGCATGCGCTCGAGATCGGCAGTGACCGTCGTACGAGACAGGTGTCGCATCGACGCCAGAGTCCCGGTGTCGACCGTCCGCCCGTCCTTGACGATCGTCACCGAACTGCACAGTGCATCCACCTCGGACAGGATGTGCGAGGACAACAGCACCGTGACTCCGCGTCGGGCAGCATCTTTCACACAGTCGCCGAAGTGCTGCTCCATCAGCGGATCGAGTCCCGAGGTGGGTTCGTCGAGGACGAGCAACTCCACGTTCGACGCCAGAGCCGAGATCAGCGCCACCTTCTGGCGATTGCCCTTGGAGTAGGTGCGGGTGCGCTTGCCCGGGTCGAGGGAGAACCTCTCGATCAACTCGGCGCGGCGAGCAGAGTCGATGCCTCCTCGCATTCGGCCGAGCAGGTCGATCACCTCACCGCCGGTGAGCGACGGCCACAGCGTCACGTCACCCGGCACATAGGCCAGGCGTCGATGCAGCGCTACGGTGTCGGTCCAGGGGTCGCTGCCGAGCAGCCGCACATCGCCTTTCGTCGCGCGGATCAGACCCAGCAGAATGCGGATCGTCGTGGATTTGCCGGCTCCGTTGGGACCGAGGAAGCCGTGCACCTCACCGGTCGGTACGTGCAGCGACAGTCCGTCGAGCGCCCGAACCGAACCGAATTTCTTCACCAGGTCGTCCACTGCGATTGCGTCGGTCATTCTTTCGCCTCCAGATACGTGTCCAAAGCTCGGGAGTCGGTGAACAGTCCGTCGGTGTAGAGCTCGAGCGCGGGCAACATGACCTCGTGGCCGAGGGCGCTCAGTGCCTCGCGGAAATCGACGTCGGGGCCGGCCATCTGCACGTACAGCAGTAGTCCGCCGACGTTCTGTCGCGTCAGGAATCGGGCGCGTGCCGCGGGGTCTCGACTGGGGGTGAATCGGCCGTCGCGGACTCCTTCGTCGATGTAGCGGACGGCGTCGTCGACCATGTGCTCGAACAACTCTCGCGCCAGCGCACCGCCCGAGGAGAAGCTCCGCACCATGTAGGCGACCAGCGGCGCGTACTCGTCGATCCGAGCGAGCTGTTCCATCATGCCTGCGGGCGCAGCCGAGGCGGTCTTCGATTCGCGGATCACTCGCAGAACGTGCTCGTCGCACGCTGCGCGCAGCCCGTCCTTGGACCCGAAGTGGTGATTGAGCAGCCCGGGAGAGACTCCTGCCGCGGTGGCGATGGACCGCACGCCTGCGGTGAAGCCCTGTGAGCCGAAGACGCCGATCGCGGTGTCGCGGATTCGTGCCCTGGTGGTGAGATCCTCCGATACTGAACGCATGTACAGCACATTAAACACCCGTTCAATCGAGCGCAAGAGTGTAAAGATGGACGCATGACTTCAGTAGTGAACTCGGGCATCGATCTCAGCTACCAGGACGAGAACACACGCGCGCAGGACGACCTGTTCGTGCACGTCAACGGCAAATGGCTCGAGGAGTACGACATCCCGGCCGACCGCGCAGTCGACGGAGCATTCCGCACGCTGTACGACCGCGCCGAGGTCGACGTACAGACCATCATCGAAGAATCGGCCGCCGCGAACCCGCCCGCGGGTAGCGACGCGCAGAAGATCGGCGACCTGTTCTCGAGCTTCATGGACGCCGACCGTGCCGAGCAACTCGGCGTCACCCCGATCGCCGACGAGCTCACCGCCATCTCCGACGCCACCGACCTCGTCACCCTCGCAGGCGTTCTCGGCTCCCTGCAACGCACGGGCGTCGGCGGTGCAATCGGCCACTACGTCGACACCGACGCCAAGCAGTCCGATCGCTACCTGGTCCACTTCAGCCAATCCGGCATCGGCCTGCCGGACGAGTCGTACTACCGCCAGGACGAGTACGCCGAGATCCGTACGAGCTACCTCGAGCACATCTCGAAGATGTTCGCGCTCAGCGGCATCGAGTACGACGCGCAGACGGTGTTCGACCTCGAGCAGAAGATCGCCGCCGGCCACTGGGACGTCGTGGCCAGGCGTGACGCCGAGAAGAGCTACAACCTGGTCGATTTCGACACCCTGGTTCAGAACGGTGCCGGATTCAATTGGGCTGCATGGATTTCCGGGCTCGGTGCCACTACCGAGCAGTTCGCCGAGATCGTCGTGCGCCAGCCACCGTTCCTCAGCACCTTCGTCTCGCTGTGGACTTCCGAGGACATCGAGGCATGGAAGGCGTGGCTGGCCTGGCGCGTCGTGCATTCGCGTGCGCCGTTCCTGACGAGCGCGATCGTGGACGAGAACTTCTCGTTCTACGGAACGACGCTGACCGGTACCGAGGAGAATCGCGAACGGTGGAAGCGCGGAGTCTCCCTGGTTCAGGACGTGCTCGGGGAGGCCGTCGGCAAGCTCTACGTCGAACGCCACTTCCCGGCCGACTCCAAGGCCAGGATGCAGGTGCTCGTCGAGAACCTCACCGAGGCGTATCGACGCAACATCTCCGAGCTCGAATGGATGAGCCCGGAGACGCGTGAGAAGGCCTTGGACAAGCTGGGCAAGTTCACCCCCAAGATCGGCTACCCCGATCGGTGGCGCGATTACTCGAGCGTCGAGATCAGCGCCGACGATCTGCTCGGCAACTACCGCCGCGGCTACACCGCGGACTACCAGCGCGACCTCGACAAGCTCGGCGGACCCGTCGACCGTGACGAGTGGTTCATGACGCCGCAGACCGTCAATGCGTACTACAACCCCGGCATGAACGAGATCGTCTTTCCCGCAGCCATTCTGCAGCCACCGTTCTTCGACCCCGAGGCCGACGACGCGGCCAACTACGGCGGTATCGGAGCCGTCATCGGTCACGAGATCGGCCACGGATTCGACGATCAAGGCGCCAAGTACGACGGTGACGGCAACATGGTGGACTGGTGGACCGACAGCGACCGCACCGAATTCGGCAAGCGCACCACGGCCCTGATCGAGCAGTACAACGAATTCGAACCCAAGGCACTGCCCGGCCACAAGGTCAACGGCGAGTTCACCATCGGCGAGAACATCGGCGACCTCGGTGGTCTGTCGATCGCGGTTGCCGCCTACGAGATCTCGCTCGAAGGCAAGGACGCGCCGGTGCTCGACGGCCTGACCGGCCTGCAGCGTGTGTTCTTCGGGTGGTCACAGGTGTGGCGCACCAAAGCACGCGATGCCGAGGCAATCCGTCGACTCGCCGTCGATCCGCACTCGCCGCCGGAGTTCCGCTGCAACGGCGTCGTGCGAAATCTCGACAGTTTTCACGAAGCATTCGACGTACGGCCCGGAGATGCGCTGTACTTGGACCCGGGGAAGCGCGTCAAGATCTGGTAGCAACAGGCTGGTACACAACGGGGAGGGGACATCGGATGAAGGAATTCGCACGCTGGCTGGCCGCGCACGGGGTGGTGCGCTTCGCGGCCAAACGGGGGGCGGCCGCAGGTGATCGGCAAGCGATGCTGCTGGTCGATCCGGCGACCCGGGCCGATCCGACACCCGTCTACGAGGAGTTGCGCGCCACCGCGCCGCTGGTGAAGACACGGATCTCGAACATCACCGTGCACCACCGGGTGGCGTTCGACCTGTTGCGCTCGGACGATTTCCGCGTCACCCAGCTGGGCGCAACCCTCCCCGGGCCGCTGCGCTGGATCGAGGCGCACACCCGGTCCGGTGCACTGCACCCGATTCTGCCGCCCTCGCTGCTCTCGGTCGAACCACCCGACCACACGAGGTACCGCAAGCTGGTGTCCTCGGTCTTCACCGCCCGCGCGGTGAAGAAGATGCGCGATCAGGTGCAGGAAACGGCCGATGCTCTGCTCGACGAGCTGTCCGACGGTTCTCCGGTCGTCGACATCGTCGATCGCTATTGCGCGCGTCTACCGGTCGCGGTCATCGGGCGCATCCTCGGAGTGCCGGTGGAGGACAATCAGCGAGTCCTCGAGTTCGGCGAGATGGCCGCACCCAGCCTCGACATCGGATTGTCGTGGTCTCAGTTCAAGCAGGTCGAACGCGGTCTGATCGGATTCGACGCCTGGCTGTCGCAACACATCGCCGGATTGCGTCGCAATCCCGGTGACGATCTGATGAGTCAGCTGATCGCCGCGGAGGACGAGGGCGTCGGCCTCAACGACGAGGAGCTCAGGGCCACCGCAGGTCTGGTGTTGGCTGCGGGGTTCGAGACGACGGTCAATCTGCTCGGCAGCGGGATCCGACTGCTGCTGGATCACCCCGACCAACTGGCTGTGCTGCAACAGGATCCGTCACACTGGCCCACGGCTGTCGACGAGATGCTACGGATGGAGTCTCCCGTACAGCTCACGGCCCGCATGGCCAAGCGCGACGTGGAGGTCGAGGGAGTGACGGTGCACGCGGGCAAGCTCGTCGTGCTGGTGCTGGCCGGTGCCAATCGGGATCCGTTGGTGTTCGAGGACCCCAATCGCTTCGACGTCACCCGCGCCAATGCCGGTAAGCACCTGTCGTTCTCGGGCGGGCGGCACTATTGCCTCGGCGCTGCACTGGCCAAGGCCGAATCGGAAGTGGGCCTCAAGACCCTGTTCGACCGGTACCCTCACCTGCGGTCGGCAGGCGAGGGAACCCGGCGCAACACCCGTGTCCTGCACGGATGGGCCACGCTCCCGGTCAATCTCGGCGAGCCTGCTACGACAACCGCAGGCCTGTAACGGAATCGAAGAAGAACAGCTCGTCCAGCTTGGGTACCAGCCGAACGGTTTCGGCCAGTGCGATGGACAGCTTGCGATCGACTCGGACCGACATCCTCCCGGATGCGGTGGTCCACCCATCGATCGTGGCGGGTGCGGAGGCGTAGACGAACGACTCCGCACCCAGTTCCTCGATCAGCTCGACGGTCAGTTGCAGGCCGCCGGCACTGTCGCCGACCAGATCCCACGATTCCGGTCGCACGCCGACGACGACCCGCTCGCCCGCCGAGGACGGGACGGGAATGCGCAACTCACCGAGTACGGCCGCACCGTCGCGCACGGGGGCGTCGACCAGATTCATCCCGGGTGACCCGATGAATCCGGCGACGAACGTGTTGACGGGATTGTCGTACAGCTCCCGCGGCGCAGCGATCTGCTGCAACTTGCCGTCCAGCAACACGGCAACGCGATCACCCATGGTCATGGCCTCGACCTGATCGTGGGTGACGTAGACCGTCGTGGTGCCCAATCGTCGCTGCAGACCGGCGATCTGAGCCCTGGTCGACACCCGCAGCTTGGCGTCGAGGTTGGACAGGGGCTCGTCCATGCAGAACACCTTGGGTTGACGCACGATGGCGCGTCCCATGGCCACTCGCTGTCGCTGTCCGCCCGAGAGCTTGCCGGGCTTGCGGTTCAGCAACGGCTCGAGCTCGAGCATCTTCGCGGCATCGAGTACTCGTGCTGCGGTGTCGGACTTGCTCATTCCGGCATTGCGCAGCGCGAAGCCCATGTTGTCGCCGACGGTCATGTTGGGGTACAGCGCGTAGTTCTGGAACACCATCGCGACATCCCTGGCCCGCGGGGCCAATGACGTGACGTCCACTCCGCCGATGTCGATGTGACCGCTTTCGACGGACTCGAGACCGGCGAGCATTCGCAGACTCGTCGACTTCCCACAGCCCGAAGGTCCGACGAGAACGATGAATTCACCGTCCGCGATGTCGAGTTCGAGGTTGTCGACAGCGAGCGAATCGGCACCCGGGTACCGGTGCGAAACACCGGCGTAGTGAACGGCGGCCATTACTTCGGCAGCTTCGGGGTGATCTGGCGGTCGATGATCTGCTGCAACTGATCCGAGACGGATGCGAATGTCGTTGCGACATCGGCATTCTGCAACGCGATCTGCTCGAGTCCACTACCGATGATCTTGTCGCCGCCGGGGACGAACACGCGGGCGTAATCCTGCGAACGCGTCAGCGCCAACTGGTCCACGGCCGTCTTCGCGTTGGGGTTCGCCTCGAGGAATGCGATCTCCGACGGGTCCTGCTGCGCAGACTTGCGGACCGGCATGTAGCCGGTGTTCTGGGAGAAGTACGCGGTGTTGGCACCGTTGGTGACGAAATCGATGAATTTGAGCGCGTTGACCTTTCGCTCGTCCGAGATCTTCGCCGGAATGGCCAGACCGGCTCCGCCGGTGGGGCAACCTGGGGTCCCCTCGGTGGCAGGCAGGAACGCGGTACCGAACTCGAACGCCGCCCCGCCCTTGATGGTGGACAGGTCGCCGGTGGAGGCGATGGTGGACGCGATGATGCCGGCGGCGAAGTCGTTGGCGATGTCGTTGGAGACCGCGGCGTACTTCTTGGTGTGGATCATGTCCTGCAGGAACTTGCCTGCCGCAATGGTATTGGGGTCGTCGAATTTGAGCTCGAACTGATCGGAGTACGATCCCCCGAACGTCCAGATGGGTCCCTCGAACGTCCACCCGAGGTAGTCGACGGCGTTACCCCAACCGTGAGCGAGCTTGCCGTTTCCGACGACGGCCTGAATACGCGGGCCCCATTCGTCGAACTCCTGCCAGGTGGCCGGCCCGCGATCGGGCAGTCCGGCCTGCTGCCAGACGGCCTTGTTGTAGTAGAACAGCGGCGTCGAGCGCGCGTACGGCAATGCCCAGTGGCTGCCGTTCCAGTTGTAGTCTGCCAGCAGCGAATCCACGTAGTCGGACTGGTCGACGCCTGCCGCGGAGAAGTGCTTGTCGAGCGGCTCGATCGCACCGGTGAGGGCGTAGTTGAACCACCAGACGTCCGAGAGCACGACGACGTCGGGCACATCGTTGCCGGACAGCGCCGCGTTGAACTTCTGCGACACCTCCTCGTAGTTCTTGCCACCGTCGATGAGATTGACCGTCAGGCCGGGGTTCTCGGCCTGGAAGCGCGAGATCAGTTCCTTCTCGAACTCCTGGGACTTGCCCGGGTGGTTCGACCAGAAGTTGATGGTGTTCGCGTCGCCTTCGACAGCCTCGCCGCCCGACCCACCCGATCCGGGGCCGCTGCACGCAGCGAGGGCTGCGGCGGCCGCGGCCGCACCGGTGAGCGTGAGGAAGCCACGCCGATTGATGATGTGTGCCATGGTGTTCGACTCCTGATAGTGAGGTGAATCAGCCCTTGACCGCACCGGAGGTGAGGCCCTTGATCATGTGGCGTTGCAGGACGAGAAAGACGAGAAGGATCGGCAGAATGGTCAGCACCGTCGCGGCCATCACCGCGCCCCAGTTGGTGTAGCCCTCGCTGTTCTGGAGCAGCGTCAACCCGACCGGAAGCGGTGCGACGGACGAGTCGTCGGACATCAGGAACGGCCAGAGGTACTCGTTCCATTCGGTGACGATCGTGATGATGGCGAAGGCGACCATGGTCGGGCCGGACAGCGGCAGGATCACCCGGAACATCAGCCGTACCGGTCCGGCACCGTCCATCCGCGCGGCCTCGATGATCTCCGGTGGCAGCGACAGGAAGTGGTTGCGCATCAGGAACGTACCGAAGGCGACCCCTGCCAGCGGAATTATGATGCCCTGGAACGAGTTCCGCCACCCCAACTCGGAAATGAGCGAGTAGTTGGAGATGACGGTGATCTGATTGGGCACCATGAGGGCGGCGATGATGACGAGAAAGACGACGTTCTTGCCCGGGAAGCGCAGGAACACCAGTCCGTAGGCACTGAGAACCCCGAGGACGAACTTGATGGACGACACGGCCGTGGTGATGATGATGGAGTTGCGCAGATACGTGAAGAACGGCACCTCCGTCGTCGCCTCGTCGTAGTTCTGCGGATGGAACACGCTGGGCCACCACGTGACCGGCTGAACGTAGATGTCGGGTCGATCCTTGAAGGAGGTGACCAGGATCCAGAACAGTGGCAGCCCGATCATCAGCAGGACGGCGACCATGGCCGCGTATCCGAGGATGTTCGCGCTGCGTCGCGCACGTTGCTGGTCGCGCGGCCCTGGCACCTTCTCCGGCATTGCCGTCCGAGGCCTGTTGGTCACTGTCATCGTTGATCGTCTCGATCCATGATTCGTACCTGCACGAGGGTGACGATCAGCAGGACGAGGAACAGGATCGTCGCGACCGTGGCACCGTAGCCGGCCCGGAAGTTGCGGAACGTCTCCTCGTAGACCTGGTAGACCATCGTGGTGGTGCCGGTGCCCAGCGGGCCACCGCGCGTCATGACGTTGATGATGTCGAAGACCTGGAGCGAGTTGAGCAGCACCGTGATCGACAGAAAGAACGTCGTCGGGCGCAGTTGCGGCAGAAGCACTTTGCGGAACGTGGTCCAGCGGCTCGCTTGATCGATCTCGGCCGCTTCCATCAGTTCCTTGCGCACACCCTGCAAAGCCGCGAGGTAGATGACGAAGGTGTAGCCCAGGTTCTTCCACAGGTACGTCACGGTGATCATGACCATCGCCCACTTCGGGTCCTGATAGAAGTCCGGGACGGTACCGAGGCCGAAGCGTCGCATCAGATCCTGGACGAGCCCGAAGTTGGGGTCGAAGACGAACTGGAACGCTATACCGATCGCTGCACCCGAGATGACGTACGGAGCGAACACGGCGGAGCGAACGAAGTTGCGGCCCCTGAGCTTTCGATCGAGCAGCAGCGCCAGCACCAGGCCGAGAACCAGTGAGCCCACCACCGCGGCGACCGTGAACACGACGGTGTTGCCGACGATCTGCCAGGTGTCCTCGCGAGAGGCCCACTCGCGGTAGTTGTCGAATCCGACGAACGTGGACGTGGGCGAGGACAGGTTCCAGTCGAAGAACGAGAACTGGAAGTTCTCCACCAGCGGCCGATACGTGAACACGCCCAGCAGAACCAGATTGGGGCCCACGAGAATCAGGAACAGTGCGTAATCGGTCCACGGCCGGGAGAAGAATCGCTTCTCGCGTGCCGTGGGCAGCACTCGTTCGGTTGTTGCACTCACCGCGAGGACTGTGCTCAGTCGCGGCTAACGAATGGTGAACTCAGCCCCAACGCTCACCGTCGTACAGACCAACCTATGTGAGCGGAACTTCGTAGTGGGCTACGAAGTTCCGTGCACATGCGGCGAAGCCGCTCTAGCGGTTCCAGTCTCCGAGACCGTCGGATCCGCTGAGGGTGCCGCCGTCGGTGTTGACGACGATGACCGGGTCGCCCTTCTGGGCGTTCTCGAAGAACCACTTGCCGTCTTCGGTGCTGACGTTGAGGCAGCCGTGCGAGGCGTTGGAGTAGCCCTGCTGCGACTCCGACCACGGAGCAGCGTGCACGAAGATGCCGCTGTACGAGATGCGCGTCGCGTACTCGACGTAGGTGCGGTAGCCCTCCTCGGAGTCCACGGGGACGCCGTAGGTCGACGAGTCCATGTACATGTCGCGGAACCGTTCGCCGACGATGTAGGTGCCGTTGGGGGTCTCGTGCCCGACCTTGCCCATCGAGGTGGGCATGGTGCGGACCACCTCGCCGTTGCGGGTGACGGTGATCTGCTTGGTGTTGTCGTCGGCCGTGGTGATGATGGAGTCGCCGGTGGAGAATTCGGCCTTCGCTCCGCCCGCCTCGACGGTCACCTGGGTGTGCGCCGGGTAGAACTCGTTGGGCAGCCACCGGACCTGGGTGTCGTTGATCCAGTAGAAGTGCCCGGGTACGGACGGGTTGGTGGTGACGCGGATGGCGCGCAGCGCCGCGTCACGATCGCCGATCGCCTCGTCGAAGCGGATGGCGATGGGCTGCGCGACTCCGACGACCTCGCCGCCCGAGGGGCTGATGCTCGGATCGGAGAAGTTCGCGGGCGCGAGCTGCGGGGTGAGCTGCTGCGGCGCGGGTGCAGCCGGATCCGCGGATCCCGGCATCCCGGGGATGGAGACGTCCGGGCCGCCCGGCCACAGTGGCGCGGCCTGTGCCGAACCGAATGCGGCGGACGTGGCAAGGGCTGTACCTGCAACGATCGCGCCGATACGGGCGAATCTGCGTGTGCGAACCGGTGATGCCATGTAACCCGACCATCCTTCGTGCTGCGTCGCGACACCCGCGAACTGTGCTGCCGCGGGGCAACGCCCATTAACACATACCGCCCCGACATTTGCTAATCGGATATCCCCGAAACGGACGAAAGAAACCACCGGTACGGGTATCTTCTCGCAACCGGTCCCGGAGCCGTCTCACCAGGCTGCGGCGGATGTGTCGGCAGCCGGGGAACGGGTATGTGCGATGGGAGCACATCCCGTCCAGACACCGGCGGTTTCCGAAACGGACTCTTCTTCGTCCGGTGTCCGTAAAGGGTGGACCGTGATCTCCGATGCTTTCCCCCGTACCCCCGTCACCCAGATCGTCGTCGTCGTACCCGCGCACAACGAGCAGGATCTGCTCGACGCCTGCCTGACCGCCCTGGTACGAGCACAACGCCGAGTCCGCGATGTGGCCTCGGTGTCTGTCTCGACGATCGTCGTGCTCGATGCGTGCACCGACGACTCTGCGCGCATCGCGGCACGTCACCCATCCGTGTCGGCCGTCGAGGTGTCACACCGCAACGTCGGCGCGGCCAGAGCTGCCGGATTCGCGACGCACGGCCCCGAACACAGCGCATCGACGTGGTTCGCCACCACCGATGCCGACACCCGGGTAGGTGAGGACTGGCTGCTCGGCCATCTCCGACACGCCGCCGACGGCGCTCGGTCAGTGGCCGGAACGGTGGCAGTCGATTTCGAGGGTCACATCGAGGAGAACCTCGGGTTGCGGTCGTCGTACGACGCGCACTATCGAAACGAGTTCGGCCACCCACACGTGCACGGTGCCAACCTCGGCGTCCGAGCGGCGGAGTATCTCTCCATCGGCGGATTTGCATCTCTGACCACCGGCGAGGACCACGATCTGGTCCGACGCCTCGAGCTCGGCGGCTTCGAGTGCCGCCGGGTGTGCGACATTCCGGTCACGACGTCGGGTCGGCTGCGCGGCCGAGCGCCCGACGGCATGGCCGGATTCCTACGTGCCCTGGAGGCCACCGCATGAGCGAGACCGGTTTTCTCGAATCCACCGACCGAGCCGACGTCGACACCGGGTTGCGCGCCGCGTTCTTGGCGTTCGAGGCGGACGGTCGTCTCGACCTCGCGCTGCCCGGCTCGGGGTACACCGATCTGCGCTGGCAATCGCTCGCCGCCCTGAGTCGGCACAACACGGTGCTGGGCCGGTGGTCCGAAGCGCATACCGACGCGATCGCGATCCTGCACGAACTCGACGGCCCGACGCCACAGCGTGGGCAGATCTGGGGAGTGTGGGCTGCGGAACCGCCTGCTCCGATTCTCGAAGCGGGGCCGAGTGATTCGGGCTGGGTTCTCACCGGGACGAAACCGTGGTGCTCGGGTGCGTCACTGTGTACCCATGCGCTCGTGACTGCACGCGTGCAGGGCAGCCCTCGGCTGTTCGCCGCAGACCTGACGCACCCGGGCGCAACTCCGGTACCGAACACGTGGCATGCAGTGGGGATGAGCGAGAGCGATTCCGGCTCGGTCGCCTTCGACAGTGTCCCTGCCGTTGCGGTCGGCGGCCCGACCGACTACCTCACACGACCGGGCTTCTGGCACGGGGCGATCGGGGTGTCGGCAGCCTGGTTCGGGAGCGCATGCGCGGTGGCGGACACGCTTCATGCTGCCGTCCGCGACAGACCCGATCCGCACCGTACTGCACATCTCGGTGCCATCGCGGCCGCACTCGGAGCGGCGTCGAGCGCACTGACCACCGCCGCAGCGGAGGTGGATGCCGATCCGTTCGACCGATCCGGTCGCGCCCGAACCCGGGCCCGCATCGTGCGGGCTGTGGTCGAGGATGCGGCAACTCAGTGCATCGACCGCGTCGGGCGCGCTCTCGGTGCAGGCCCGCTGTGCAGCGATTCCCAGCACGCCCGACGCGTCGCAGATCTCACCGTCTACCTGCGGCAGAGTCACGCCGAGCGCGACCTGGAAGCCCTCGGGCACGACATCGCAGAGGAGGACAACCCTTGGTAGAGAACGCATTCGATGCCGAAACCGATGTCGGCACAGCCGAATCGGACTGGATGTCGGCCGACTGGTCCATTCCCGGCCTGCAGTGGAAGGACGTCCTCACCATGGTCGTCGTCGCCCCGCACCCGGACGACGAGGTGCTCGGCGTCGGCGGACTGCTGTCTCTGGCTGCGGCATCGGGCGTCGATGTTCGGGTGGTCGCCGTGACCGACGGCGACGGCTCCCATCCCGGTTCCCCCACCGTCACGGCAGAGGATCTGCGTGCGCGTCGCCCCGCCGAGTCCGAGCGCGCGTTGGCCGAATTGGGGATCGACCACTCCCCGATCCGTCTGCAGCTCGCCGACGGTGACGTCGAGAACCACGAGAGCGCGGTGGCCGATGCGCTGATACCTTTGCTCGACGCCACCCCCGGCACCTGGTGTCTGACGCCGTGGCGCGGGGACGGCCATCCCGACCACGAAGCCACCGCGCGGGCCTGTCTCACCGCGGCGAACACCGTCGGGATACCGGTGGTGGAGTACCCGATCTGGATGTGGCACTGGGCAACTCCGAATCATCCTGCCGTGCCGTGGACACGTGGACGCCGCATCGACCTGCCGCCGCACACCCTCGACGCCAAACGAGCGTCGATCGAGCAGTTCGATTCGCAGATCCACCCATTGTCCGATCACCCTGCGGACCGCGCGGTGTTGCCGCCGCACATATTGGCTCGGTACCGGCGACCGTTCGAGGTGGTGTTCGCGTGAGCGAGGGTTCTCGGACAAGCCTCGACGCCGAGTACTTCCGCACCGTCTATGCGGACAAGGACGATCCGTTCATGCTCGACAGCAAGTGGTACGAGCGTCGCAAATACGCGCTGACCATGGCCTCGCTGCCGAAACCGCAGTATCGGCGCGCGCTCGAACCCGGCTGCTCCATCGGGGTGCTCACCGAACAGTTGGCGATCCGGTGCGATCACGTGGTCTCGACCGATGTGGTGCACAGCGCCCTCGATTCAGCACGGAGGCGCGTAGGTGACACTGCTGCAGTCGAATTCGCGCTGTGGTCGCTGTCCGACGACTGGTCGACCCTGCCCACACCCGAGGCGACGTTCGATCTCGTCGTCATCAGCGAGGTCGGGTACTACCTCGACGCCGACGACCTGTCGTCGGCGATGACGCGCGTCGTCGAGCACCTCGAAGCCGAGGGCACCCTGGTGGCTGCACACTGGCGTCACGACGTGGACGACTACCCGATCTCGGGTGACCGCGTTCACGAGATCATCTCCGCCACACCGGGATTGGCACTACTGAGTCGCTATCTGGACGAGGACGTCCGGATCGAGGTCTTCGTCGCCTCGGACGGACCGGCCGTGTCGGTCGCGAGCACCGACGGCCTCGACGTGCGGTGAATCGACTCAGTCGGACGATTCGGCCGCGTCGGCGACCAGCTGCGCGGCGAGGTCGGCGAGCTTGACGTTGGTGTCCTGCGAGAGCTTGGCCAACAAAGCGAATGCTGCCTGCGAGTTCAGGTTGTAGCGCTCCATCAGCATGCCCTTGGCCTGACCGATCAGGTCTCGGCTCGTCAATGCCGCCCGGATCTGCTGTTCTTCACGCGCGGTGGAGAACGCGATGGCCGCGTGCGCAGCGAACAACGAACCGATCGATTCGGCCTCGGCCGAGAAGGCGTTCGTTCGGGTGGAGTGGAGGTTCAACGCGCCGAAGTTGAAGCCCTCGACGTAGAGCTGAAAGCAGATCATGCTCTTGACACCCAGCGCCGAGGCGGCGACGGTGAACTGTGGCCAGCGAGAATCGCTGTCCATGTCGTCGATCCTGATGGTGGTCTGTTCGATCGCCGATTCGAGGCACGGACCTTCGCCCAGCTGCTCCTGAATCTTGTCGCAGTGGCCCGCCACCTCGCCGACGAGGGCCGCACTGTGCACGAACTTGCCCTGCAACACCGTCGTGATGGACGCGAATTCGGCGGACGGGATGTTGGCCACCGCCGCCTCGGTGATCGTGGCCAGGACCCGATCGGGATCGGAGTGCTGGCGACGTAGTCTCGCGGCGACCTCGGCCAGTCGTCGGCTGAGCTCGAAGTCCGTGACGCGCGGATGGGCGGTCGAGTCCAGTGTCTGCTCGCTGATGGCGGTCACCTCGTCCTGCTGCGCCGGGGCGCGTCCCGGTATCGGCGAAGTGCCGACACCACAGGATACGCCCCGGTTGCAAAACTGCGAGGACCGTTAGCCGGGCATCAGAGTGTGCTGGGGGCGATCAGCGAGTGGACGAATCCGATCTTCTTCACGACGGTCGCAGGCAGCACGAACGGGTAGAGGTCCTGGTGGCCCATCGACCGGTTGATCTGGTTCAGTGCCCACGACAACGGCAGCCACCACTCGATGATCTGGTCGAAACCGACGTCACCCGGCAGCGGGCTCTCCAGCGTCGAACCGGCCGGGGCCATACCGAAGGCTGCAGCCGTGTCGAGCGTGTCGCGGATGTGGAGATAGTGCGCGAACGTTTCGGCCCAGTCCTCGGCGGGGTGCATGGTGGCGTAGGAGGAGACGTAATCGTCCTCCCAGTTGGCCGGCGCACCCTCGCTGTAGTGGCGATCGAGTGCGGCCTGGTAGTCGGAATCCGGATCGCCGAAGAGCTCCTCGAACGCCGCGCGGTGCTCACCGTTGCCGACCAGCACCATCTGGTAGTAATGGCCGATCTCGTGACGGAAGTGTCCGACCAGGGTGCGATACGGCTCGGACATCGCCACACGCAACTGTTCGCGGTGCACGTCGTCGCCCTCGGCGAGGTCGAGGGTGATCAGACCGTTGTCGTGGCCGGTCATCACCTGCTGGTTCGCGCTCGAGAGCAGATCGAACGTCAGTCCCGTCGTGTCGTCCTCGTCCCGGCCGACGATGGGCAGGCCCAATTCGGTCAATTCGAGTACGACGCGACGCTTGTTGGTCTCGGCGTCCGCGTAGGCGGCCATCGCGTCGACGTCGTCGTCGGCGGGGCGAGTACGCGTGAGTCGGCACGACACGCAGAGATCGTCGCTGTCGTCGGTGTCGACGAGCCAGTTGCAGCGCGCCGTGTTGAGGTTGGCGCACATCTTCCACGTGGTGCCGTCCACTTCGGCCTCGGCGACGCCGTCGTCGGCCTTGTCGGGGAGCACCAGCAGAGCTCTGCTCGGCAGATGGAAGCCGAGCGCGCTCGAGCAGCTCAGACACAGTGAGTTCTCGAACGACAGCTTCTGTCCGCATTTGCGGCAGATGAAATCACGCATGGATGTTCCTTCGTGGCAGGGGTGAGTCGGGCTCGTATTCCCGTTTCTGGACGGACTAATGCCGTTCATCGAATATGTTGTGCACATCTCCCTCGCCGTGCGGCGAGTTCGACAGCGCAATAACGTTACTCTGCGGGCTGTCACCTGCAAGGAAGCAAACCGTCGACCCACACGTTGGTACAGACTGCTTCACAACACTCTTCGAGAGGATGCGGGCCGCAGATGGCAGATCAGATCACGCCGACGAATCGGCCCATGGCACGTTTCGCCGAACGGATCTCGCGGGCCCGCGGCGAGAAGAACAGCGAAACCCTGGCGGCGGGCTTCCTGCTCGCAGCGACACTGATCGCGCTGATCTGGGCCAACTCACCCTTCGGCGAGACCTACCAGTCGTTCTGGCACACCGAACTCTCCGTCACCGTCGGCGAGCACGGCATCTCCCTCGACCTCGCCCACTGGGTCAACGACGGGCTCATGGCGTCGTTCTTCTTCGTCGTCGGGCTCGAGGTCAAGCGTGAGTTCGCGATGGGTGAGCTCACCGACCGATCTCGTGCCGCCATCCCGATCGTCGCGGCGGTTGCCGGTCTGGCCGCGCCGGCGTTGCTGTTTCTCGCCTTCAATCCGTCCGGGCCCGCCGCCCAGGCATGGGGCGTCGTGATCTCGACCGACACCGCGTTCCTCCTCGGGGCACTCGCCGTCCTCGGCCCGAAGAAGGCCGCTCGGTTGCGCATCTTCCTGCTCACGCTCGCTGTCGCGGACGATGTGGGCGCGCTGGCGATCATCGCCTTCTTCTACACCGACAACCTCGACGTGGTGCCGTTGGTGCTGGCGTTCGTCGGTCTGGCGCTGATCTTCCTACTGCGTCGGCTCGAGGTGTGGCGCGGCGTCGGGTACTTCGTCGTTGCACTGTTCACCTGGGTTGCGATGTACGAGTCCGGAGTTCACCCCACCCTCGCGGGAGTGATGATCGCGTTGATTCTTCCGGTCTATCCGCCGCGCCGCACCGAGGTGGAACGTGCGGCGGATCTGACACGCGCGTTCCGGCAGTCGCCCAATCCCGAATACGCCCGAGCCGCCCGTCTCGGACTCGATCGCGCGGTGTCGGTCAACGAACGTCTCATGCGGCTCTACCAGCCGTACACGGCCTTCATCATCGTGCCGATCTTCGCGCTCGCCAACGCCGGAGTCGTGCTGAGCTCGGACACTCTGAAAGCCGCGTCGACCTCGACGCTCACCTGGGGCATCATCGCCGGTCTCGTTCTCGGCAAGCTCGTCGGAATCACCGCTGCGTCCGCTGTTTTCGCGAAGTTGAGACCGTCCTCCCTGGCTCCAGGACTGACGCTCTCCCACATCGCAGGCGGTGCCGCGATGTCCGGAATCGGATTCACGATTTCGTTGTTCATCATCGATCTCGCGCTCGACGACCCGTTGCTGGCCGACGAAGCACGGGTCGGCGTGTTGGTGGCCTCGGTGATCGCCGCACTGCTCGGCTGGGTCCTCTTCCGGATCGACGAGAAGATCCATCCTCCGAAAGCCGAAGCATCCCTGCGCATTCTGCGTCCGGTCGACGCCAAGCGCGATCATATCCGCGGCCCGGTGGACGCACCGCTGACCATCGTGGAGTACGCGGACTTCGAATGCCCGTTCTGCAGCAAGGCAACCGGCAGCGTCGCCGAGGTACGCAAGCACTTCGGCGACGACCTTCGGTACGTCTACCGGCACCTGCCACTCGACGACTATCACCCACACGCTCGCTACGCGGCATACGCCAGCGAGGCCGCAGCCGCGCAGGGCAAGTTCTGGGAGATGGCCGACGTGTTGTTCCGTAACAGCGACGCCCTCGAGCCCGACGACATCGACGGCTACGCACGTGAACTCGGCCTGGACATGGACAGATTCGAGGACGACATCCGCACCGGCGACTACGTTGTACGCGTCGAGGACGACGAACTCGACGCCACCTCCTCGGACGTCGACGGCACCCCGACGTTCTACCTGGGACGCGGCGACAAGAACCTCACCCGACACATCGGACCGTACGATGCGGCGACATTGATCCGGGAGCTCGAATCCATGTGATCGTGGGCAGGGTGGAAGAAATTCTCACTTCACCGAAGCCGACCGGCCGGTATGCTGCAGTGAGGCGTACAGCACCGAGGTGGGGGGATCGACCGTGGACGCAGAATCCGCGCGCGCGGTAACGGGAGCGATCGCACTGACACTGTTCGTGCTGTCGCTGACGGTATGGGTGACCGCATTGGCGACCAAAGACCCGGAGCAAGAACCCAATTCGCTGATCGGCATCAAGACGCGGGCAACCAAGTCCAGCAAGAAAGCCTGGGTCGCCGGCCATCGAGCCGCGTATGCGTACATGATGGCAGGTGCCGCCCATTGCCTCGCATCAGCGGTGTCGATCGCAGGGCTACTGGTCCTGGGCTCGGTCCCCGCCACGGCCATGCTGACGCTCTCGGTGGTCCTGGCACTCGGCGGAGCCGTCATTCTCACGACGAGCGGCATCAAAGCCGACCGCGAAGCGAAACGACACGTGGGCACGGTGTGATCGACCTGCGCGAGGATCAGCTGTCCGTGCGATTCCCCTCCGCATCCCAGTGCTCGGCAACCTTTTTCGAGGGCTGCACTCTCGGCGGTTCTCCGGGCATCTTGGGGTAGTCGGGCGGAAAGTTCAGCTCTCCGCCGGGCAGCCTTTCCCACAGGTGCAGAAGAGGTTCGAGGGAGTAGGCCTGCTCGTCCATATCGGCCCACGGGTCGCCGTCCCGAACAAGCTCCGGCACCGTCACGAGGTTGTATTCACGTGGATCGGTGACGTCGGCCAACTGTGACCACGCCATCGGAGTGCTCACCGTCGCGCCCGGTCGAGCCCGCAGACTCCAGGCGCTGGCGATGGTTCGGTCGCGGTTGTTCTGGTTGTAGTCGATGAAGATGCGTTCTCCGCGTTCCTCTTTCCACCAGTTGGTGGTCACCCCGTCGTCGCGTCGTTCGAGTTCTCGACCCAGACCGATGGCCGCGTGACGCACCTGCTCGAAGGTGTACTGCGGCTCGATGCGAACGTAGATGTGGATACCCCGATTCCCGCTCGTCTTCGGATATCCCCGTAAGCCCAACTCCTCCAACAGCTCTCGCGTCACATCGGCTACTCGCAACGCGTCCGAGAACGTGGTACCCGGTTGTGGATCGAGATCGAGACGCAACTCGTCGGGATGGTCGACGTCCGGTCGACGGACCGGCCACGGATGAAACGTCAACGTACCCATCTGCGCCGCCCACACCAGCGACGCGGGTTCGGACGGACACAATTCCTCGGCGGTGCGCTTGCTGGGGAACGCGATCTTCACTGTCTCTATCCACTCGGGAGCGCCCTTGGGCAACCGCTTCTGGTAGAAGCCGTCGCCGTCCTTGTCCTGGGGGCCGAGCGCCAACCGCATGCCCTCGCGATAGCCGTCGGGCCATCGTTCCATCGCGGTGGGGCGATCTCCGATCGCCCGCATCAGCGGCTCCCCGACGGCCGCGAAGTACTCGCACACCTGCAGTTTGGTGATCTCCGGAGTACGTTCGGTCGCCTCGTAGATCACGCGATCGGGGCTCGACACTCGTACTTCGCGCTCGCCGACCTGCACGAACGCGGGAGGCGTTTTCGCGGCCATGTCTATCGTCCCCCGGCAATCACGTCGGCAACGTCATAGCGCACCGGAACCTCGAGCTGGTCGTAGGCACACGAGCGTGGATCACGATCGGGCCGCCAGCGCAGGAATCTGGCCACGTGCCGCAGCCGCGCCCCTTCCATCTGGTCGTAAGCCACCTCGATGACCCGCTCGATGCGCACCGGAATCCAGTTGCGGTCGTTGGACGAATTCCAGCGGGTCGCCTCACCGTCGTACGTGACGTCGTCACCGAGTCGGAGCGGTTCGAGTTCTTCGAGCAGTTCCAACCGGCGCTTGTCGGTGAACGCCGACGCACCGCCGATCATCCGCAGATCGTCACCATCGTAGAGACCGAGCAGCAAGGATCCGATACCGTTGCCGGACTTGTGGATTCGATAGCCGATCAACACGCAGTCCGCGGTACGCGCATGCTTGATCTTGATCATCTCGCGCTTGTTCGGCAGATAGATCCCGTCGAGTTTCTTGGCCACCACACCGTCGAGCCCGGCACCTTCGAAACGCTCGAACCAGTCCTCGGCCACGGCCGCATCATCGGTGGCGGAGGTGACGAAACAACTCGGGCCGCCCGTTCCCACCGCGTCGAGCAATCTCGCGCGGCGGGTCGAGAACGGCTCGGCCGTCAGATCCTCGTCGCCGACGGCCAACAGATCGAAGCCGATGAACTGCGCCGGAGTCTTCTCCGCGAGCATCGTCACCCGACTTGCTGCGGGATGAATCCGTTCGGACAGCGACTCCCAGTCGAGGCGCGTGGAACCGTTCTTCTCGCGCGGTACGACGATCTCGCCGTCGACGACGATCTTCTCGGGTAGCTCGGCCTTGATCGCCGCCACCAACTCCGGGAAGTAGCGGGCCAGGTCCTTTCCCCCGCGTGACCCGAGCACCACCTCGTCACCGTCACGGAAGACGATGGCGCGAAACCCGTCCCATTTCGGCTCGTACGACCACACCGCAGGCCCGTCTTCGGGCTGGGCGGGCACCACTTTCGCGGCTTTGGCGAGCATCGGCGCGACCGGCACGGCAAGAGGAAGATCCACGCAGTTCATCCTGCCTCATGCAGCCGACAAGCGAGTCGGATATTTTCTACACGAGCACGGTCGACGGACACGGCACGCTCGAACCTACGAGGGCAGGACTCACCATGACGTCATCCAACCGTTCGGTCCGCGCTCTCGTTCTCGCGCTGTCGTCGTGCGCGGCCCTGATACTCGGCGGGTGCGCCTCCGAGGTGTCCGGTACCGCCGTCGCCATCTCCGGTGCCACCATTCCCGCCACCACGACCACCAACCCTCCCACCACACCACCGACCACCGACATCGACGACGGCGGCAGTGTCGACATCGACGTGGAGATCGGCGAGTGCGTCAACCTGGGCGGCACCGTCGACGAGGCGGCCATCGCCAACGCGACCTGCGGGTCTGCGGAGTCCAACTACGTCGTCTTCGCCAAGACGCCCACCTCGGCCGAATGCCCCGAGGACGCCGATCAGTACTACTACGAGACCTACTTCGACATCGAACAGGGAGCTCTGTGCCTCGACATCGACTGGCAGGTCGGCGGATGCATGGACCTCGTCGGTGAATTCGCTCAGCGGATCGACTGCGCCACCCCCGGTGCCGACACCCGCCGCGTCGTGACCATCCTGCAGGGCACCTCGTCCGTCGACGACTGCCCCGACCCGGCGCTGTACGGATTCGAGAAGGACTCACGCAACTTCGTCGTCTGCGTCGAACGGTTGTGACCGCTGAGGGCATCACACTCTCGAGCGCGAGGGGCCGCTGGATCGTCGCAGCCACGGTGCTCGGTTCGGCTCTGGCGATGCTCGACGCCACCGTGGTCAATATCGCGTTGCCTGCTATCGGCCGCGACCTCGGTGCAGGCGTCACCGGTCTGCAGTGGACGCTGAGCGGCTACACCCTGGCCCTGGCCTCGCTGATCTTGTTGGGCGGCTCCCTCGGTGACCGACTGGGGCGCAGGCGGGTGTTCGTCTGGGGCACCGTCTGGTTCGCGGCCGCATCGGTGCTGTGCGGGCTGGCTCCGAGTATCGAGGTGCTGATCGCGGCGCGACTACTTCAGGGCGTCGGTGCGGCCTTGCTGACGCCGGGTTCGCTCGCGCTGATATCGGCCTCCATCAAGGCCGAGGATCGCGGAGCTGCAATCGGTCTGTGGTCGGGGCTGGGCGGCGTCGCGTCGGCGGTCGGTCCGTTGCTCGGGGGCTGGTTGGTCGACGCCGTCGGGTGGCGTTCGGTGTTCCTGATCAACATCCCGCTCGCCGTCGTGGTGGTCTGGGTGGCGGCGAAACATGTTCCGGAAAGCCGAGATCCGCACGTGTCCGGCCGACTCGACGTACCGGGCGCGGTGACTGTCGCGGCGGCGCTGGGCCTGCTCACGTACGGTCTGATCGAGTCACACACGCCGACCCTCGCTATGGGTGTCGTCGCGGCCGGGGTGTTCGTGATGATCGAGCGTCGCTCGCACGATCCGCTGGTACCACCGTCGCTGTTCGCCTCACGAGTGTTCCTGGCGACCAACCTCGTCACCTTCGCCGTGTACGCGGCCCTGGGCGGCGTGTTCTTCCTTCTGGTGTTGCAGTTGCAGTTCGCCGTGGGCTACTCACCCATCGCGGCCGGGGTCGCCACGCTGCCGATCACCGCTCTCATGCTGGTGCTGTCCGCCCGCGCGGGGCGAATCGCCGGACGCATCGGACCGCGCATTCCGATGACCGTGGGACCACTGCTGGCAGCGCTGGGGTTGCTGTTGATGTTGCGGGTCGGGCCCGGATCCACCTATGCCACAGACATTCTGCCCGCGGTTGTCGTCTTCGGACTCGGATTGTCCGCTCTGGTGGCCCCACTGACCGGAGCGGTTCTGGGCGCGGTGTCCACCGATCGCGCCGGAATCGCGTCGGGAGTCAACAATGCCGTGGCCCGCACCAGTCAACTGCTCGCCGTGGCCGCACTGCCTGCGCTCGCCGGTATCGCAGGGTCTGATTACTCTGCCCCGGAGACGTTCTCGGACGGCTTTCACACCGCAATGCTGATATGCGCCGGACTGCTGGTGATCGGTGCGGTCATCGCGGCGGTACTCATCCGCGGCACCGGCGACGAGGCGTCGAACTGCCCACCGCACTGCGACATCGGCTCACCACCACCTGCCTCGCGTCGGACCGCGTGACTCATCGCGCTGGGTCATCGCACGATCAGCACCGAGCAATCGGCGTGGTGGACGAGATTCTGACTGACCGATCCCAGAATCGTTCCGAGGACAGCACCCCGGCCTCGGCAGCCCACCACGAGCATCGACGCCGACGCGGACATCGCCCGCAAACCACGCGTCGGACTCGACTGCGCGCTCACAGTGCTCAGCGCAACATCCGGATACTTCTCGTGCATGGTCTCCACATGCGTTTCGAGCCAATGCTTCTCGTGTGCGCGAATATTCGCCCAATCGACGTCCTCGAATCCGGTTCCGAGACCTGCCTGAGCCGCGAATCCCCAATAGTTCACCGCGACGACCGGCATTCCGAGGGTGTGGGCGATCTCGAGCGCGGCACCGAGCGCCCGATCCGACTGCTCACTTCCGTCGACCCCCACCACGATCGGACGAGCGGGGTCGACGCTGTCGACGGCGTTGCGCACGAGCAGCACCGGGCACTGCGCATGCGTCACGGCTCGAAGCGTGTTGCTGCCGAGAGTGAGGTCCCTCAGTGCGCTCGACTTTCTCGATCCCAGCACGACCAGTTCCGCGCCTGCATCCGAGACGTACGAGGCGATGGTTCCATCGGCGGTGACGGAATCGACGGACACCTCGGGTGCGGCCTCGTGGATCGCGGCCGCAGCGCGGGCGAGATGTTTGCGTCCGATCGTGCGCAGGTCCCTCTCCAGCGCACCGCCGTCGACGAATGCCGCCGATCCGTACCAATCCCCCTCGGGGACTGCATGAACCAAACGCAGGGGTGCGCGCACCTTCGCCGCATAGGTCGCCGCCCACTGCGCCGCGGAATCGGCCTCACTGGAGCCGTCGATGCCCACCAGGATGGGAAGCATGCGGTCGGTGGAATTGCTCATGATTCTTCCTCGTCTCGTGGTCGACTGTCTTTGCAGTCGAATCGAATCGAACGTAGATCTGCAACCGCGCCCACAGTCAGAGCACTCGGTCCATCATCGAAGTGGCCGAGGTCCCTCATGCCGAATCCCCCTTGGTTCGACCACGTTCGGTCTCGAACTTCAGCCAGTCGCGGTCCCACTGGCGCATTCTGGCGCGCCGGTCGAAGTACCGCGTCGCCTGAAGACAGGTGAGGACAACGACCGTGCATGCCACCCAGAAGCCAACGGCTGCAACAATTCCCAACAGGACATTCGACGTCGCGGACGACGGCTCCGCAACCCACCTGCCCTCGGTATCGACTCGCACCGACACTGTGGCACCCTGTTCGGCTTCGTCCGGAAGGCGAACCTCGTCGCTGTGCCGCTGTCCCGGTGGCCATTCCCAGGCGACGGTCGCGTAGTACTCGGTGTGGTCGAAGACGGCACCGTCTTCCGATCGCAGCGTGGGTTCACTCGTCACCAGGGCATCGATCTGCTGGGTGGTGGCGCTCGTTCGGGCCGCCGCGGCATCGAGATCGGCGAGGTGAGCGATCCGAGCAGCGCGGCGAAGGGGACGAGTCCCAGAATCACCGCCATCGCGCACGCGAAAGCGAGAGCCGCAGTCCGATCACGGCCCCGCATCAGAGGATTGGTGCTCCACGGTGCCAGGCGCCACCAGCGAGCGAAGTCGTAGCCGAACACCGCAACCACCCACTCTCCCGAATCGTGTGTCCTTCGAGTGTTTCGCCGCGGACGAGGGGGCAACAGGGCACAAGGTCACGAACTGGAGTTCTCGGGGTCGAAGTTCGCTCAGCGGAAGAGGGCGGACACCGCTTCGAGATCGGCATCGGATCGGCGGCCGCTCGAGTCCAGTTCGACGTAGAAGCACTCGTAGCCACGCGGGTCGGCACCGCGGTCACCGGTACTGCGCCGCTCGAACACTCGTGCATTCGGCCATCGGTCGAGCACGGCCGTTGCGAGAACATGCCCGTCCGGTGAGACTCCACCGATCGGTCCGTACTCCGCGATCATCACCGCATGGACCGCGCCCCCGATCGCGGCCGTGGTCACCGGAAAGACTCTCGGTCCCGTGTCCGTCGGGATGTCGACCGTGATGGACTCGGACCCCAGCACCACCGCCCCCGACATCTCTGCTGCCTCGTCGTCGTTCATCGTCGTGGTCCTCCGCGGTGCATGGTTCGGTGTCGGATGGGTGGTGCGGCCGGGGCATGTCAGTTCGACGCCCGAGACCGACGTAGGAACCACTCCGACCAGGCGGTGCATCGGCGGTTCCTCCGAATGCGGCCGCGGCAGAGCCTGTTCGAGGACATCTCTTCGCACATCCAGGACGGGACGCGCGATTCCGTGCACAACGACGGTGGAGACTGTTGCGCGATCCGGATTCTCGGCGTCGAACTCCAGCACGACCGACGAGTCGAGCATGCTACGACCCAACTGCGACCGCCCCTCGGCGTAGAAGTACACCCGACTCCCTATCCAGATGCAGGGCACGACGTCGACGGTGGGGCCGAAGTGATCGTGGCCGATCAACCGAGCCCGCGTCGCGCTGCGTGCGAGCCGGTCCGCGGTGCTCGCGTCGAGAATGCGCCGGCGTTCTTCCCTGCGGCGCAGTCGATTCGGCACCGTACGGTTGGTCATCGGTCCCTGCAGATCATCACCGGGCAGTGTGCATGCCGGGTGAGGTTGCTGCTGGTCGATCCGAACAGGGCACTGGCGACGATTCCTCGCCCGTGGCTGCCGACCACCACGATTCCGGCCCGCTTGGACTGCTCTATCAGCAGGTGTGCCGGATTGCCCTGCTGTACGACATGTTCCACGGTGACATCCGGATACTTCTCGCTCCACCCGGCGAGGCACTCGGACAGCAACAGCTGCTGTTCGCGCTCGATCTCGATGTCGTCGGGCGATCCTGGCAGAGACAAGGCGGCACCCTGGGACAACGAGCTCCAGGCATGTGCCGCAATCATCGGCACGTCGAACCGCGAGGCCAGATCGAATGCCTGCTCGACCGCGGCTTCACTCGTCGCACTGCCGTCGATGCCGACGAGGATCGGTGCGTCGACGGCGTCGATTCCCTCGCGCCACACGATCACCGGGCACCACGCCGTGGTCGATGTCCGCTGTGCTGTGCTCCCGAACAGCGCCGACACGATCGGCCCGGAACCGGAATTGCCGACGACGAGCATGCGCGCGGTGCGAGAGAGTTCGACCATCATCGAGCACGCCGGCATTTCCTCCACGGAGGTGGTCACGGCGCTGTGTGGATGCCGGGCCAGCACTGCGGCAGCAACGTCGGTGACGATGCGTTCTGCCGCCCGACGCTGTTCGTCCCAGATGTCGAGGGGAACGACCGATGCGGACTCGCCCAGGTAGAACGCGGGATGCTGCACCGCCCCGGCGATGTGCAGCGGTGCCTTCAACCGCTCGGCGAGGGATGCCGCCCAGTGTGCAGCGCAGATGCTGCTCGGCGAACCATCCACGCCCACGACGATTTTCTGATGGTGTTCCAGAACCATGGCCATCTCCTGTCCTCGGTCCGGACGGACCACACGGCCGGGCCCGTCGACGGTCATCCGTTCTCGGATGCTCGCTTGCTATTGGACAGCTCGACAGCGGCCGCGCCACAGAGCCTTTGGTCACCGGTCCGACGCGTGATACCCGGTCACAGGGACGTGGTTCGGCGCGAGCCCCCTGCCGTACTGCGGGCAGCTACCGACAGCACCGACGACACCGCTCGTCGCGGGGTCGGGGCGAGAGGCGAGCCGACCGCCGGTGCACCGATCCGAATCAGCACCTGCGGCGCACCCTGTCCGGCGGCCAAGGACTTGACCAGGCGTCGACTGCCCGACTGCTCGGTCATATGTGTGAGAGGACAGGTCGCAAGACCATCGGCGGTTGCGGCCAGCAGGAAGGCGGACATGGCCCGCCCGCACTGCAACCAGTCGAGGCGTTCATCGGACGCGGTACCGAGAATCACCACCGTCGACTCGTCCGCCGCCGGCTCTCGTGTTTCCGTTCTGCCGACTCGGCGTGGTTCGGGAAAGGCTCGGCCCACCTGCACCCTGGAGGACTCCGCACGATCGGTGAGAGCCTCCGGCGGAATTCCTCCCGATCGGAACGAGTGCCCGGCCCACCACCGGATCTCGGCCTGATACGTCGCGTCGTACTTTCGTACGCTAGCGCTCAGCCTCGACGCCGTGGCCAGCGTCTCCTTGGCCTCGGCGGACAGGAACGTCGTTCGGATGTCGTCGGTTCCGTCGCCGCGACCGACGTAGCGCGCGGGAATTCGGTTGTCCGGCACCGGACCGAACGCCCGGCGATCCGAGTGGCGGCGATTGATCGCAGCCAACAGGTCGAACTCGTGCGATCGAGGGTGCGCGTCGTGGGTCAATCGAATACGAGCGAGATGGTCCGGCGCACCGGCCGTCGGCATCGGTTCGACGTCGGCCGTCCACCGAAAGGCAGCGGCTGCAGTGCACAGATGGTCGAGCGCTGCCCCACAGCTGAGC
This sequence comes from Rhodococcus sp. 06-418-5, assembly GCF_002258285.1. Classification (NCBI taxonomy): domain Bacteria; kingdom Bacillati; phylum Actinomycetota; class Actinomycetes; order Mycobacteriales; family Nocardiaceae; genus Rhodococcus; species Rhodococcus sp. 06-418-5. The sequence continues at coordinate 2,239 of NZ_NOYE01000015.1, read as the reverse complement.
ACCATCTGCCGCTCGGTCGGGTCTATCGCCCCGAGCAGTCGGGACCGATCGGTGAACAGGTCGAGTCCGTGTTCGGAGTACACCCACCTCCACGGTTGACTGTTGTGCACCGACGGAGCGCGGCACGCAAGCTCCACCAACATCTCCACCACGGCAGAATCCGGCTGATCGTTCATCGTCTCTCCTCGACCTCCCACCGCACGGTGATGGCTGCCCACCACTGTCGACCCGCGTTGGCAGTGCACGACAGGGCCGTTGGTCACTGTGTGGAGGGGACTTGCGGTGAAGAAATCCCGCCGAGGACTCACCTCGGCCACCACTGTTCGTGATGCGCCGAACCCGCGGGTTTAGGGTTGACGGTGAATGCGACCTCAGGAGCGGAACCTCCGGGACGCGACCGAGGGATTATTTTTCGCCGACCGCTCAGGAGTGTCATGACGACCCCGCAGAATCCCCACGAAGGCATCGACGTCAAGCCGCGCAGCCGCGACGTCACCGATGGACTGGAGAAGACCGCCGCCCGCGGCATGCTCCGCGCCGTCGGAATGGGCGACGAAGACTGGGGCAAGTCCCAGATCGGTGTCGCGTCCTCGTGGAACGAGATCACCCCGTGCAACCTCTCGCTCGAACGTCTGGCGAAGGCCGTCAAGAAGGGCGTCCACGCCGCAGGCGGCTACCCGCTGGAATTCGGCACCATTTCGGTGTCCGACGGCATCTCGATGGGTCACGAGGGCATGCACTTCTCGTTGGTCTCACGTGAGGTGATCGCCGACAGCGTCGAAACCGTCATCAGCGCAGAACGTCTCGACGGTTCCGTTCTGCTCGCCGGTTGCGACAAGTCGCTGCCCGGAATGCTCATGGCCGCAGCACGTCTGGATCTGGCGAGCGTATTCCTCTACGCCGGCTCCACATTGCCCGGTTTCGCGACCCTGTCCGACGGCAGCGAGCACCAGGTGACGATCATCGACGCCTTCGAGGCCGTCGGTGCCTGTTCACGCGGATTGATGTCGCGCGCCGACGTCGACACCATCGAACGCGCCATCTGCCCCGGAGAAGGTGCCTGCGGCGGAATGTACACTGCCAACACGATGGCCAGCGCAGCCGAAGCGATGGGAATGTCGTTGCCCGGCAGCGCATCTCCCCCCGCTCCCGATCGCCGACGCGACGGATTCGCACACGCCAGCGGCGAGGCCGTCGTCGATCTACTGCGACGCGGCATCCGCACCAGCGACATCCTCACCAAGGAAGCCTTCGAGAACGCCATCGCCGTCGTCATGGCATTCGGCGGCTCGACCAACGCGGTGCTGCACCTGCTCGCCATCGCGCACGAAGCCCAGGTGGACCTGACCCTCGCCGACTTCACCCGAGTCGGCGCAAAGGTGCCGCACCTGGCCGACGTCAAGCCCTTCGGCAAGCACGTCATGACCGACGTCGACGCGATCGGCGGAGTTCCGGTGGTCATGAAGGCTCTGCTCGACGCCGGCCTGATGCACGGCGACTGCATGACGGTCACCGGAAAGACCGTGGCACAGAACCTCGCTCACATCGCACCCCCGGACCCCGACGGCAAGGTACTGCGCGCACTTGACAAGCCGATCCACCCGACCGGCGGCATCACCATCCTCGAGGGCTCGCTCGCCCCCGGCGGGGCCGTGGTCAAGTCCGCGGGCTTCGACTCCGACGTCTTCGTGGGCACCGCACGAGTTTTCGAGCGTGAGCGCGCGGCCATGGACGCCCTCGAAGACGGCACCATCGCGGCCGGCGACGTCGTGGTCATCCGCTACGAGGGACCCAAGGGCGGACCCGGAATGCGCGAGATGCTCGCGATCACCGGAGCCATCAAGGGTGCCGGACTCGGTAAGGACGTCCTGCTGCTCACCGACGGCCGATTCTCCGGCGGCACCACCGGCCTCTGCGTCGGACACGTGGCCCCCGAGGCAGTCGACGGCGGCCCCATCGCCTTCGTCCGCGACGGTGACCAGATCCGACTCGACGTCGGCAAGGGCACCCTCGACCTGCTCGTCGACGCAGCCGAATTGGACTCCCGCGCACAGGGCTGGGCACCACTGCCGCCGCGCTACACCCGAGGAGTGCTGGCCAAATACTCCAAGCTGGTCGGATCGGCATCGAACGGTGCGGTGCTGATCTAGCCGACCCCCTGCCCCGCCCGCCCCCCCCTGCCGCGTCAATGGACCATCGCATACGTCTCGGCGGTGCAATGGTCCATTCACGCAAGGGC
>NZ_NOYE01000022.1:0-36665 GCF_002258285.1 Rhodococcus sp. 06-418-5 | reverse complement strand
CCATAGCCGGTCACAGTGCCCCGCAGTATCACCACAGCCCGTGTGTCACATGTCCCTGGACATCTCGTGTCTCATATGTCTCCGGACTCAACACGTAGCAGAGGTCGAGTTTCCGTGCACGTGCGGCGAAGCCGCTCTGTCAGCTGTCGAAGCCCAGACCCAGCGCGTCCATTCCCTTGAGCCACAGGCCGCGCTTGCCGCCGTTGCGGTCGGCTCGGGCGAACTCGGCGCGGGTGACGTTGATGCCGATGGATCTGATGGGCTCGGGTGGGAACGGCAGCGGCTTGCTGCGCACCATCTTCAGTCGTGTTCGTTCGGTGTCCTTGCCGTCCAGCAGATCGAGGGCGGTGCGGGCCCCGAAGTGCGACGCGCCGACGCCGAGGCCGGTGAATCCGGCCACCGAGGCCACCCGTCCGTTCAGTCCGAGGTCCCAGAAGGCGCTGAACCGCGAGCACGTGTCGATCGACCCGCCCCAGGCATGGGTGGCACGGATTCCTTCGAGGCCGGGGAACATCTGCAGCAGGTGTTCGGCGAGCAATGCGAACTCTTCGGGATGTTGGGTTCGGCGTGGGTCGGTGTCGCTACCGTAGAAGTAGTGCGCGTCCCACCCGCCGAACAGGATGCGGTTGTCCGCCGTCAAGCGGAAGTAGTGGAATCTGTTGCCGGAGTCGGCCAATCCTTCACGGCCGGACCAGCCGATGTCAGCGAGCTGCGACGGACTCAGTGGCTCGGTCATGATGACGTAATCCCACACGGGCACGATCCAGTGGCGGAGCTTTCGGCGCAACGACTTCGATGCGGAGGTAGCCAGCAGAACCTTGCCCGCTTCGATGGTTCCGTAGCCTGTCTTCACCCGAATACCGTTACCGGTCTTGTCGATCGACAGCGCCTTGGTGTTCTCGTGGATGTGTACGCCGAGCGACTCGGCCGCGTCGGCCAGGCCCCAGGCCAGTTTGGCGGGGTCGATCATCGCGACGTCGGGGTCGAACAGTGCGCCGCGCGCCATGGGTGAGGCGATTCTGGACCGCACTGCCGCGGCATCGAGGTATTCCATCGGCTGCGACAGTCCTCTCCCCTCGTCGCCGAGCTCCCGCAGGTCGTCCACCTGCCAGTCGAAATTGGCGATGTCGAGCTCGCCGGTGCGTTCGATGTCGGCGTCGATTCCGTACTTCTCCGCAGTCGCGCAGATCGCATCGAGCGTCTCGGTGCCCATGCGCAGCAGCTCGGGTAGTTCGTCGGCGTAGCGGTCGAGTCCGTTGCTCAGTCCGTGCGTCAGGCTGGCCGCGCAGAAGCCGCCGTTGCGTCCGGTTGCGCCCTCGGCGATTCGATCGCCTTCGAGCAGGACGATCGACCGGTTCGGATTCTCCTCCGCCGCCTGCAGAGCCGCCCACAATCCGGTGAACCCGCCGCCGACGATCACCAGATCCGCGGCTGCCGAACCCATCTGCCGTGGCCGTGGTGCCGGGCGTTCGGGACGGTCGAGCCAGTAGGACTCCGGTGCCGCGCCCGCCACCATCGCCACGCCGCGGTCGGTGGGGGCGGTTGCCCATGACGCGCTCATCGGGCATCCCCCTGCGCCTCGGGATGGGCCGAAGCGAACACCGTTCGGTGCCAGGCCTTTCGAGCCACACCGGTGATATCGGTCATGACGTGCTTGACGGTCAGATACTCGTCGAGAGAGTAGCTCGACATGTCCTTCCCGAACCCCGAGGCCCCGAACCCGCCGTGTGGCATCTCGCTGATGATCGGGATGTGGTCGTTGATCCACACACAGCCGGCGGCGATCTCCCGCGTCGCTCGGCCCGCGCGGTACACGTCCCTGGTCCAGGCGGAGGCGGCCAGTCCGAACTCGGTGTCGTTGGCGCGTCGGATCGCATCGTCGTCTCCGTGATGCTTCGTCACCGTGAGCACCGGGCCGAACACCTCGTCGCGATAGATCTCGTCCTGCTCGCCGACATCGGCGATCAGGGTCGGCGGGTAGAACGCACCCGGGCCCTCCGGGACACGGCCTCCGGTGACGATCCTGGCTCCGGTGGCGCGAGCCCGATCCACCATGGCGGCAACACGATCGCGGTGCGCGAGGGAGATCAACGATCCCATGTCGGTCGCCGGATCGGTCGGGTCTCCCATCACGACGCGTCCCATCAATTCGGCGACTCCGGCGACGAAGTCGTCGTACAGGGATTCGGCGACGATGGCGCGGGTGGCTGCCGTGCAGTCCTGGCCGCCGTTGATCAACGATCCCGCGACGGCTCCGTGGATGGCTGCGTCGAGATCTGCGTCTTCGAACACCACCAGCGGTGCCTTGCCGCCGAGCTCGAGCTGCACGCGGGTGCCGTGCGCGGCGGCCTGCGCCATCACGCGCCTGCCGACGGGAGTGGAGCCGGTGAACGTCATCAGGTCCAGACCCGCGTGGGATGACAGTGCGACGCCTGCGTCGAGACCGGTTCCGGTGACCACGTTGAACACCCCGTCGGGAACGCCTGCTTCGGTGGCCAGGCGCGCCAGCCGCAACGTGGTCAGCGGGGTGAGTTCACTGGGTTTGAGCACGATGGAGCATCCGGCCGCCAACGCAGGCATCGCTTTCCACACCGCCATCTGCAGCGGATAGTTCCACGGCGTGATCGAACCGACCACTCCGACGGCATCGCGACGGATGGCGGAGGTGTGCTCACCCGAGTACTCCGCAGCGGCCTTGCCGTCCAGGTGCCGCGCCGCTCCGGCGAAGAACTCGATGTTGTCGACGCTGCCCGGAACGTCGAATTCCCTTGCCAGTCTTGATGATTTGCCGGTCTGCGCCACTTCCTCGGACACGAAGTTCTCCGCGTCGGCGGCCACGAGCCGCGCCAGTTCCGTCAACACGGCACTGCGGTGCGCGGGGGTGGCGGTGGACCATGCGGGAAAGGCCGATCGGGCATGCGCGAGAGCCGAATCGACGTCGGCGGCGGTGGCCAGACCCACCTCGGCGACGACCGCTCCGGTCGCGGGATCGTCGATCTCGTACCGATCACCGCTACCGTCCGCCGAGCGTCCACCGATCCAACAACCAGGAATGTTCGCCATGCCTGCGACAGTACCGTCAGATCCACGGATTCTCTCTGTTTCTGGCCTTTCGACAACGGATTCTGTCGTATCGATCGAGAAATAACACGCTTTTCATCGTCGACGGGTTGTGTTCACGGCCACCACAGTGACAAGATCGATCCATGCCCGAGCAACCACCCATCGCACTCGACGACGTCTCCAAGGCGATCATCGAGCAACTCCAGGAGGACGGGCGTCGCTCGTACGCTGCCATCGGCAAAGCCGTCGGACTCTCGGAAGCGGCTGTCCGCCAACGAGTTCAGCGCCTGACGGACTCCGGCGTCATGCAGATCGTCGCGGTGACCGATCCGGTACAGGTCGGATTCAAGCGCCAGGCCATGATCGGCATCAGGTGCACCGGCGACAGTTACGCACTGTCCGAGGAACTGTCGGCGATCGACGCGATCGACTACGTCGTCCTCACCGCAGGGTCGTTCGACGTCGTCGTGGAAGTGGTGTGCGAGGACGACGAACAACTCCTGCAGATCCTGAACAAACAGATCCGCAGTCTGGACGGTGTCACCAGCACCGAAACGCTGGTCTATCTCAAACTCGTCAAGCAGCAATACAATTGGGGAACACGATGACGCGAACGACATCCGAGCTCGACGCCTCCGCAGCCAAGTATCTGTGGGGCCACTTCACCCGCCACGGCGCAGGGGTCACTCCCCCGATCATCACCCGCGGCGAAGGGTCGACCATCTGGGACTCGAACGGCAAGAGCTACATCGACGGTCTTTCGGGGCTGTTCGTGGTGCAGGTGGGGCACGGCCGGGAGGAACTGGCCGAGGCTGCCGCGAAGCAGGCCAAGGAGTTGGCCTTCTTCCCCCTGTGGTCGTACGTGACCGAACCTGCGATCGAGCTCGCCGAGCGGCTCGCCGGGTACGCCCCCGGCGATCTGAATCGCGTCTTCTTCACCACCGGCGGCGGCGAGGCCGTCGAGAGCGCGTGGAAGCTCGCCAAGCAGTACTTCAAGAAGGTCGGCAAGCCCGGTAAGCACAAGGTGATCTCGCGATCCATCGCGTACCACGGCACCCCGCAGGGCGCGCTGGCCATCACCGGGATCCCTGCGCTCAAGGAACCGTTCGAGCCGCTGACACCGGGCGCGTTCCGAGTGCCCAACACCAACATCTACCGCGCCCCCGCTCCCCTGGACACCGATCCCAAGGCGTTCGGAATCTGGGCAGCGGACCGGATCGCCGAGGCCATCGAATTCGAGGGCCCGGACACGGTTGCCGCGGTGTTCCTCGAGCCGGTTCAGAACGCCGGCGGCTGCTTCCCTCCACCGCCCGGATACTTCGAGCGGGTCCGTGAGATCTGCGACCGGTACGACGTTCTGCTCGTCTCCGACGAAGTCATCTGCGCTTTCGGCCGGATCGGGTCGATGTTCGCCTGCAGCGACTTCGGCTACGTGCCGGACATCATCACCTGCGCGAAGGGTATGACCTCGGGCTACTCGCCCATCGGCGCAATGATCGCCTCCGACAAGCTCTTCGAGCCGTTCGACGACGGCAAATCGAGCTTCGCGCACGGGTACACCTTCGGCGGCCACCCCGTCTCCGCCGCCGTGGCCATGGCCAATCTCGACATCTTCGAGCGCGAGGGCATCAACGCGCACGTCGCAGACAGTGCACCGGCGTTCCGTGCGACGCTCGAGAAACTGCACGACCTGCCGATCGTCGGAGACGTGCGAGGCGAGGGATTCTTCTACGGCATCGAGTTGGTCAAGGACAAGACCACGAAGGAGACGTTCAGCGACGCCGAAGCCGAACGCATCCTTCGCGGCTTCCTGTCCACGGCCTTGTTCGACGCAGGCCTGTACTGCCGCGCCGACGACCGCGGCGACCCGGTGGTGCAGCTGGCTCCGCCACTGATCTGCGGTCAGAAGGAGTTCGACGAGATGGAGCAGATCCTGCGCAGCGTTCTGACCGAGGCAGGGAACCTGATCTGACGGAGGCTGCTACCGGCCGATGCGGTCGATCACGAGGGGCCTCGGCTGCGGGGCCGTGGCCCCTATCTCCCAGCTGGATTCGAGTGCCTGCTGCGCATACTCGAAGCGCTCGGGAGTATCGGTGTACAGCGTCGCCAGCCGATCTCCTGCCCGCACCCGATCGCCGGGCTTGGCGTGCAATCGGACACCGGCGGCGGCCTGCACCGGCTCACCCTGTCGCTCGCGGCCCGCGCCCAGCCGCCACGCCGCCAGTCCGACGCCCATCGCGTCCAATCCGGTGACGACACCGTCGGTGGCGGCGGTGAAGTCCTGGCTCTCGCGGGCGACGGGTAGTGCGGCATCGGGATCGCCGCCCTGCGCGGCGATCATCGTCCGCCACCGATCCATGGCCGAACCGTCGGCGAGTTTGTCGGCGGGGTCGATGCCCTCGATCCCGGCTGCGGCGAGCATCGTGCGGGCCAGCGTGATCGTCAGCTCGACGATGTCGGCCGGCCCACCTCCGGCGAGTACCTCGACCGATTCCTCGACCTCCAGCGCGTTGCCCGCGGTGAGCCCGAGCGGGGTGTCCATCGCGGTCAGCACCGCCAGAGTTCGTACGCCCGCGTCGGTTCCGAGCTCGACCATCGCGGTCGCGAGTTCGCGTGCGTCGTCGACGTTCTTCATGAACGCGCCTGCACCCACCTTGACGTCCAACACGAGCGCCCCGGTGCCCTCGGCGATCTTCTTGCTCATGATCGAACTGGCGATCAACGGGATGGATTCGACCGTTCCTGTCACGTCTCGTAGGGCGTAGAGCTTCTTGTCGGCGGGGGCCAGATCGGCACCGGCAGCGCACACGACAGCACCGATCGCCGGATCGGCGAGGATGCGGTGCATCTCGTCGCCGCTCAGATCCGCCCGCCACCCGGGGATCGACTCGAGCTTGTCGAGCGTTCCGCCGGTATGGCCCAGTCCTCGACCGGACAGCTGCGGCACAGCGGCCCCGCAGGCGGCGACCAGCGGAGCCAGCGGCAGCGTGATCTTGTCTCCGACACCACCGGTCGAATGCTTGTCGACGGTGGGCAGCGGCAGCGTCGAGAAGTCCATTCGTGTGCCCGACGCGATCATCGCGTTCGTCCACGTACCGAGCTCGCGACGCGACAGTCCGCGCCACAGAACGGCCATCGCGAGAGCCGACATCTGTTCCGGCGCGACGGATCCGCGGGTGAACTCCGCGATCACCCATTCGATCTGTTCGTCGTCGAGAACCCGCCCGTCGCGTTTGGCGCTGATGATCGATACGGCGTCAGGCATGGTTGTTCACGCGTCCTTCGTCGAGGTTGTCGGGGCCGAAAGCATTCGGGAGCAACTCTGCCAGTCGAGCCGGTCCCGAGACGGTGTCGACGAGCAGATCCGGGCCGCCGAACTCGTACAGCAGCTGTCGGCATCGCCCGCACGGCATCAGAATTTCACGTCGGGAATCGCAGCACGAAAAGGCCACGAGTCTGCCGCCGCCGGTCGTGTGCAGGTTCGAGACCAACCCGCACTCCGCACACAGCCCCAAACCGTATGAGACATTTTCCACATTGCACCCGGTGACTATCCGATTGTCGTCCACCAGAGCCGCGGCTCCGACCGGAAAGTTCGAGTACGGGGCGTAGGCACGGCTCATTGCCTCATGAGCATTGTCGCGCAACGTCTTCCAGTCGATTTCGTTCATGGTGAACCATCCAATCACGGTGTCTGAATTGATGCAGAGATCCGGCCGAATGTGCCTGCGGCAATTGGGAAGGCAAACCTAACACCGGATTTCGGCAGCGTACGAACCTCGAGTCGAATTAGTTCCGTGTTTCGAATGGGTTTACAGTTTCGAGTAAGCGGCTAGTACAACCAGCACTAGGGCCGAATCGCGACAAATCGAGCCAGGCAAGACCGGCCACCGGGGCTCGATGCGTCCACCAACGACGTTGGAGGCATTGCACTCGATGAGTAGCACGACGGAAGTCGCTCCGGTCAAGGAGCGCAAGCGGTCTCTGTACCGCGGGGATCCGGGCATGTGGTCCTGGGTTCTGCACCGCATCACTGGCGTGTTGACGTTCTTCTTCTTGTTCGTCCACGTCCTCGACACGGCGATGGTTCGGGTCAACCCCGAGACGTACGACGCCATCATCGAGACCTACAAGACCCCGCTCGTCGGCCTGATGGAGATCGGCCTCGTCGCGGCTGTGCTGTACCACGCGTTGAACGGCATCCGCGTGATGTTGATCGACTTCTGGTCCAAGGGACCGCAGTACCAGAAGCCGATGCTGTGGGCGATCGCAGTGGTCTGGCTCGTCGTCATGATCCCCGGCGCGGGACGAATCTTCTACAACATGTTCACGGCGGGTGGTCACTGATGTCGACGCAGGGTCCCGAGGCGAAGGTCCTCGGCACGAACTACGACCGTCCGGCCAGCTTGGCCAACCCGCGCTCGCCGCGGCGCCAGAGCAAGGGCAACTTCGAGCTCTACGCATGGCTGTTCATGCGCTTCTCCGGCCTGGCACTCGTCGTGCTCGTGCTGGGCCACATGTTCATCATGCTCATGCTCGACGACGGTGTGCACCGCATCAACTTCGCATTCGTCGCCGGTCGCTGGGCCAGCCCGTTCTGGCAGTTCTGGGACCTGACGATGCTGTGGTTGGCGCAGCTGCACGGCGGCAACGGCCTGCGCACGATCATCGCGGACTACTCCCGCAAGGACTCGACGCGTTTCTGGCTGACCACGCTGCTGGTGCTGTCGATGATCCTCATCATGGGCGTCGGCACCTACGTCATCTTCACGTTCGATCCCAACATCACGGCGAGCTAAGGACACTGACGCTTACATGCAGGAACATCGTTACGACGTACTGATCGTCGGCGCAGGCGGTGCCGGTATGCGTGCTGCGATCGAGGCCGGACCCCGTGCTCGGACAGCCGTACTGACCAAGCTCTACCCCACGCGCTCGCACACCGGCGCGGCTCAGGGTGGCATGTGTGCCGCACTGGCCAATGTCGAGGAAGACAACTGGGAGTGGCACACGTTCGACACCGTCAAGGGCGGCGACTACCTCGCCGACCAGGACGCGGTGGAGATCATGGCCAAGGAAGCCATCGACGCAGTTCTCGACCTCGAGAAGATGGGTCTTCCGTTCAACCGGACGCCCGAGGGCAAGATCGATCAGCGACGCTTCGGTGGTCACACCCGTGACCACGGCAAGGCTCCGGTCCGTCGTGCGTGCTACGCAGCCGACCGCACCGGCCACATGATTCTGCAGACGCTCTACCAGAACTGCGTCAAGCACGACGTCGAGTTCTACAACGAGTTCTACGCACTGGATCTGTGTCTGACCGAGACCGATGACGGTCCCGTCGCAACCGGCATCATCGCCTACGAGCTCTCCACCGGTGAGCTGCACATCTTCCACGCGAAGTCGATCATCTTCGCCACCGGCGGCTCGGGCCGGATCTACAAGACCACCTCCAATGCCCACACCCTCACCGGTGACGGCATGAGCATCGTGTTCCGCAAGGGTCTTCCCTTGGAGGACATGGAATTCCACCAGTTCCACCCGACAGGTCTCGCAGGCCTGGGCATCCTCATCTCCGAGGCCGTACGAGGCGAGGGCGGCATCCTGCGAAACGAGTCGGGCGAACGCTTCATGGAGCGCTACGCACCGACCATCAAGGACCTCGCGCCCCGCGACATCGTCGCGCGCTCGATGGTGCTCGAGGTGCTCGAAGGACGCGGCGGCGGCCCGAACAAGGACTACGTCTACATCGACGTCACGCACATCCCCGAGGAAGTTCTCGACGAGAAGCTCCCGGACATCATGGAGTTCTCCCGCACGTACCTCGGTGTCGACCCCGTCAAGGAGCCGGTACCCGTCTACCCGACGTGCCACTACGTCATGGGCGGCATCCCCACCAAGATCCGCGGCGAGGTTCTGCGCAACAACGAGGACATCGTTCCCGGTCTCTACGCGGCCGGCGAGTGCGCCTGCGTCTCCGTGCACGGAGCCAACCGTCTCGGCACCAACTCGTTGCTCGACATCAACGTCTTCGGGCGTCGTGCCGGCATCGCCGCCGCCGAGTACGCGAACTCGGTCGACTTCACCCCGCTCCCCGAGGAGCCGGCGAAGATGGTGCAGGACTGGCTGGAGCTGATCCTCTCCGATCACGGCCACGAGCGCGCAGCCGACATCCGTACCGAGATGCAGCAGTCGATGGACAACAACGCATCGGTGTTCCGTACGGAAGAGCGTCTCGAGACGGCACTCAAGGATGTCCGCGCCCTCAAGGAGCGGTACAACAAGATCACCGTCGAGGACAAGGGCAAGCGCTACAACAGCGACCTGCTCGAGGCCATCGAACTCGGCTTCCTGCTCGAAATGGCGGAGGTCACGGTCGTCGGCGCACTCAACCGCAAGGAATCGCGCGGCGGACACGCTCGCGAGGACTACCCCGAGCGCAACGACGCCGAGTACATGAAGCACACCATGGCCTACAAAGAGGGCGAAGGTCTGCTCACCGAGATCCGCTTGGATTACAAGCCGGTAATCCAAACCCGCTACGAGCCGATGGAGCGGAAGTACTGATATGAGCGCACCCACCCTGGACAAGAAGTCCAACGAGTCCGATCTGCCGCCCGTCCCCGAGGGCGCGGTGATGGTCAACCTCAAGATCGCGCGCTTCAATCCCGAGAGCGGTGACGGTCAGCGCTGGGACACCTTCCAGGTCCCCACCCTGGCCACCGACCGTCTGCTCAACCTGCTGCTGTACGTGAAGGGCTACCTGGACGGCACGCTCACGTTCCGTCGCTCGTGCGCACACGGAGTCTGCGGCAGCGACGCGATGCGTATCAACGGTGTCAACCGTCTCGCCTGCAAGGTGCTCATGCGCGACATGCTCCCCAAGGACTCGTCGAAGACGCTGAACATCACCATCGAGCCCATCAAGGGTCTGCCGGTGGAGAAAGACCTCATCGTCGACATGGAACCCTTCTTCGACGCCTTCCGCGCCGTGAAGCCGTTCCTGATGACGACGGGTAACGAGCCGACCCGTGAGCGTATCCAGTCCGCAGCGGACCGCGCCCGGTTCGACGACACCACCAAGTGCATCCTGTGCGCGTGCTGCACCACCTCGTGCCCCGTGTTCTGGAGCGATGGCAGCTACTTCGGTCCGGCCGCCATCGTCAACGCGCACCGGTTCATCTTCGACAGCCGTGACGAGGGTGCAACCGAGCGTCTGGACATCCTCAACGACGTCGAGGGTGTGTGGCGCTGCCGCACCACCTTCAACTGCACCGACGCGTGCCCTCGCGGCATTCAGGTGACCAAGGCCATCCAGGAAGTCAAGCGCGCGTTGCTCTTCGCACGCTGACACCGTCTCGCACCGACGCCGAACGCCCCTTCGCACACGCGAAGGGGCGTTCGGCGTTCGTCGGTCAGACGAACGCGCCGAAGCCCGTCACTCCGCGGCCGACGATCAGGTTGTTGATCTGCGCGGTTCCCTCGTAGGAGTACAGGGCCTCGGCGTCGGCGAAGAATCTGATGACGTCGTGCTCGATGAGAATTCCGTTGCCGCCCAGAATCTCTCGGGCCCAGGCGACGACCTCGCGCAGCCGCGTCGTACAGAACGTCTTCGCCAGCGCCGCATGCTCGTCGTGGTGGACGCCGTTGCCCTGCAACTGAGAGACACGGATCGCCATCCCGAGCGAGGCGGTGATGTTGGCCGTCATGCGTGCGATCAGGTCGGAGATCAGCTGGAACGACGCGATCGGGGATCCGAACTGTTCGCGTTCGCGCGCATAGGCCACCGCCCGCTCGTACGCGCCCATCATCACGCCCACCGCCTGGAACGCCACTCCTCCGCGGGTCAGACGGAGCACCTTCGCGGTATCGGCGAACGAGTTGGCGTCGGCCAGCTTGTTGGCGACCGGGACTCGGCAGTTCTCCAGATGGATGTCGGCGTTCTCGACGGCGCGGAGCGAATACTTGCCCTCGATCTTCTCCGCCCGGAACCCCTCGAAGTCTCGCTCGACGACGAAACCCTTGACCTCGCCGTCGGCCTCGTCCTTGGCGAATACGATGGTCAGGTCTGCGAAGGTGGCGTTTCCGATCCAGCGCTTGCTGCCGTTGAGGATCCAGTGATCACCGTCGAGGCGAGCTGTGGTCTCGAGTCCGCCTGCGACGTCGGAGCCACCGTGCGGTTCGGACAGTCCGAACGCGCCGATCTTCTCCATTCGGCGCATGGCGGGCAACCATCGTTCGCGCTGCTCCTCGGACCCGAGAATCGAGATACTGCTCATCGCCAGCGAACTGTGCACGCTGAACATCGTTCCCGTGGACGGATCGACCCGGGCGAACTCCATTTCGAGCCAGCCGGTGAGCAGCTTGCGTGAGGCCTTGCGATCATCGAACGCGTAGCCGAGACCGGCGATCTCGAGTTCGGCGATCTTCGGCATCAGGTGCACCGGAGAGGTGGCCTTCTCCCAGAATTCGTTCGCCCGCGGCGCGACCTCGTCCTGCAGGAACCGGCGGGTACGCAGGACCACCTCGGTCTCGGTGTCGTCGAGCATGCTCTGGTACCCGTAGAAATCGGATTCGAGAAAGTCCGGCGCCAGTGGTCCGAGGGGCTCGTGCTCGCTCATGTTCGGCTCCTTCGTCTGGTGCCTCCGTCGGGCACCGCTACCGAACTTCTACCCGCCGCGCCCGATTCTCACGCATGCAACCGCCGCCCCGAGATGTCAGCGACGTAGTTCGTCGGAGAGGGTCGCCAGTTCGTCGCCGCCCGCCATCTCTGTGGTGAGGTCGTCGAGCGAGATGTCCTCGTGCGCACAGTCCAACGTCTGACGTCCACGATCGAGGAGGACGAAGTGATCTCCGACCATGTACGCGTGATGCGGATTGTGAGTGATGAACACGACGCCGAAGCCTTTCTCCCTGGCCGCCGAGATGTACCGGAGAACCATGCCGGACTGTTTGACGCCGAGAGCGGCGGTCGGCTCGTCGAGAATGAGTACTCGGGCACCGAAGAAGATGGCCCGAGCGATGGCCACGCACTGACGTTGGCCACCGGACAGTGAGCCGATGGGGGCATCGACATCGGGCAGATCGATACCCATCTTGCGGAGTTCGTCGATGGTTCTCGCGCGCATCGCGTTGGTGTCGAGGGTCTTGACGACCTTGCCCCTGCGCAGCTCCTGACCGAGAAAGAAGTTGCGCCACACCGGCATCAGGGAGACGACGGCGAGGTCCTGGTAGACCGTGGCGATGCCCTGGTCGACTGCCTGCTTGGGCGAGCCGAACGTGGTTGCGGTGCCGTCGACGAGCAGTTCCCCCTCCGACTGCTTGTGCAGCCCGGACATGATCTTGATCAGAGTGGACTTGCCTGCGCCGTTGTCACCGAGGACGCAGGTGACCTCACCGGCACCGACGCGGAGGTCTATCCCGCGCAGCGCGATGATGTTGCCGTAGCTCTTGCCCACGCCCTTCAGTTCGATGAGGGGCGTGTTGTCCGAGGACGTCATGGTCACCTTTTCGCCGCGTAGTTGCGGAAGGAGCTGTTCGCGATCACTGCGAACAGCAGCATCGCGCCGAGGAAGAACTTGAACCAGTCAGGGTTCCAGCCTGCATAGACGATGCCCTGGTTGGTCATGCCGAAGATGAACGCTCCGATGAACGCACCGACGGCCGTGCCGTATCCACCGGTGAGCAGGCATCCGCCGATCACGGCGGCGATGATGTAGAGGAACTCGTTGCCCACGCCCTGACCGGACTGAACGGTGTCGAAGGCGAACAACAGGTGCATGCCGACGAACCAGGCGCAGAAGCCGACGAACATGAACAAGCCGATCTTGACCCGAGTGACCGGGACACCGACCGCACGGGCCGATTCCTGGTTGCCGCCGACAGCGAAGATCCAGTTACCGGTACGGGTCTTCATCAGCACCCAGGTCGCGGCGAGGGTGAACACGATCCACCAGACGACGGTGATGCGGACCGAGACCCCCAGCAGCGAAAACGAGGACGAGAAGACCGCCCTGGCCGAGTCGAATCCCTCCATGTCCGAGATGGACGGAGTGGCGACCTGGCCGGTGACGAGCTTGGTGACGGCGAGATTGATGCCGGTGAGCATCAGGAACGACGCCAGTGTGATCAGGAACGACGGAATTCTGGTCGTCATCACCAGGTATCCGTTGAAGAACCCGACCGCCAGTGCCAGCACCAGCGCCAGCGCCGAGCCGGTCCAGACGTTCAGATGCAGGTTGTAGGCCAGCATGGAGGCCATGATCGAGGAGAACGTCACCGCAACCCCGGTGGAGAGGTCGAATTCACCGCCGATCATCAACAGCGAGACACCGATCGCCATGATGCCGATGGTCGAGGACGCGTACAGCACGGTGGCGAGAGCCTCGGGCGACCGAAACGGCGGTGCCACGATGCAGAAGAAGACGAAGATGGCGACCGCGCCGAACAGCGCCCCGACCTCCGGGCGAATCAGTAACCGCTGCAACGGCTTCTGCTTCTTGACCCGCTCGTCCGCTGTCACGGTGTGTTCGGACAGAGCCGGATCGGCCTGTGTGGACATGAGATTCCTTCCGCGCCGAGGCGACGCACTCAGCGTGTGCCGTTTCGGGCGTACTCGGCGACCGCGCCGATATTGGTCGTGTCGATGAACGCGGGACCGGTCAGCACCGGGGTACCGCCACCGATGGTGTTGCCGTTGTTGAGGTAGAGCCACAGCGAGTCGATCGCCAGGTAACCCTGCAGGTACGGCTGCTGATCGATGGCCCACGCCACGTCGCCCGACTCGATCGCATCGACGAGTGCGGCATTGGTGTCGAACGTGACGATCGTGGCGTCGCTGCCCGCATTGTTCTTGGACTGCACGGCCGTCAGAGCGATCGGAGCGGCCAGCGCGATGACGTGGTCGATGCTCGGGTCCTGCTGCAACTTGGCCGTGATGGTCGACTCGACGGACGGCATGTCCTTGCTGTTGACGTTCAGGATCTCGGTGGTGCCACCGGTGAAGCCCTGCCTGACCCCGGCGCAGCGAGCCTCGAGTGCCACGGCACCCTGCTCTTGAATGATGCACAGGGTCTTTCGTGCACCGTCCTCGGTGAGGCGAGCCCCTGCAGCCTGTCCGGCGATGGTCTCGTCCTGACCGAAGTACTGCTGCACTCCCATGTTCTTCCAGGAGTCGTAACCGGAATTGAATGCGACCACCGGAATGCCTGCGGCGGTTGCCGTCTCGACCGAGGGTGCCATCGCGTCGGGCTTGGCGAGGGTGACCGCGATGCCGTCGACCCGGGAATCGATCGCGCTCTGGACGAGGTTGGCCTGGTTGGGTGCCTCCGGATCTGCCGAGTAGCGCAGTTCGATGTTGTCCTTGGCCGCGGCGGCCTCGGCACCTTTGCGCACCAGATCCCAGAACGTGTCGCCGGGAACCTCGTGCGTGATCATCGCGATCGTTGCCGACGGCGTGTCGGCCACGCCCGCGTTGTTTCCGTCGTCGGAGGAGCGAGGAGCACCGCCGGTGCTCGAACAGGCAGCGACGGTCAGAGCCGCGACCGCACAGACCGCTCCGATCGCGATCGGCCCGCGCCTTTGCCGAAACCTCATTGCACTTCCCTTTCCAACAACCGGCTCTCGAACGACCGACGAATCCACCCCGCCGACCTGATCACTGTAAGAAACGATCGGTACCCGCCACGCATCTTCGACGATTATTCGTCAGGCGACGAAACCGGTGTGCGCAGCACCGGACCTCGGACATGAGAGAACTCTCATCTCCGATTCACGTGGCCACAATCCGCCGTCATCAGACTCGTCCGTGTGCGAACCATCATCGTCTCGGCCCTGGGACTGCTCACCCTCGCCGTGCTCGTCGCAGCAGTGCTGACGACTCGATCGACGGGCGAGCAGAGCCCGTTGCCCGCACCCATCGTTGCACCCGCTGCACCCGTGCAATCCGCCCCGGGTACTCCGGGGTCCGTTCCCCCTGCACCGGGACCGGGCGGCGCCGCGCCCAGTAGCGCCCCCACCCCCGCGCCACAGCCGGTGGCACCGGACGGATTCGTGCCCCCACCGCCGCTGCCGCCTGCCGACTGGGACGATGACTTCGACGACGACTGGGATGACGATGACGACGACTGACCCTGCTGCGAGACCGACCACGTGATGCGGACGCGACTGCTCGCCCTGCGCCCGACGAGCGCTCGGAGCAGGATCTTCTCGTGGGTACTGCTGTTGGTGCTGGCATCTCTCGCGGCCGTCACCGTCACCACCTGGCTGCTTATGATCCGCGCGACCGACAATCGCATGCGCGAATCTCTGCGCACCGAGATCGCCGAGTTCACCACCCTCACCGACGCAGGCGTCGATCCGGGAACCGGCGCACCGTTCGACGACATCAACGACGTTCTCCGCGTGGTGATCACCTACAACCTCGCCCGCCCCAACGAGAAGTTCCTGGGTTACGTGGACGGTGCGTTCGCCGTACAGAGCAGGCAGCAGGCACCGGTGCGACTGTCCGACGACACCGGCTTCACCGCCGAGGTCGGCTCCGTCACCGCACCGGTCGAGGGTTCGTATTCGAGCGCGGCAGGCGAAGTGGTGTACCTCGCGGTGCCGGTCTCGCTGGCGGGCGACCCGGTGCCGGGCGTCGTGGTCGCCGCCTACTTCGCCGATCAGGAACGCGCCTCGGCCGACGAGACCGCGACCCTGATGCTCGTCGTCGGTGGCGTCACCTCGGTGCTGGCCGCAGTAGGGGCATGGTTCGTCGCGGGCCGCATCATGTCGCCGATCAGACACATCGCCGCCACCGCCAGAACGATCACCGAGACCGACCTGTCCGGCCGAATCACCGACGCCAGAACGACGGGTCCAGGCGACGACATCGCAGACCTGATCGACACCCTGAACTCGATGCTCGACCGCATCGAGTCCGGCGCGGCGAGTCAGCGCCGATTCCTCGACGACGCCGGCCACGAGCTCCGCACTCCCATCACCATCGTTCGAGGTCATCTCGACGTGCTCGACCACGGGGACCCCGCCGACGTTCGAGATACCGTCGCGCTCGTCGACGACGAACTCGATCGGATGAATCGACTCGTCGCCGACCTGTTGTTGCTCACCCGGGCCGACCAGACGAGCTTCGTCACGCCGGTGGACACCGATGTCGACGCCCTCACTCGAAGCGTGTTCGAGAAGGTGACCACCCTCGCCGACCGGGAATGGGTGCTGGAGGCGAGCGCAACGGTCCACGCGCCGCTGGATGCGCAACGACTGACCCAGGCACTGCTGGCGTTGGCGGACAACGCAACTCACCACACGATCCCCGGCGGTCGTGTCGGCATCGGATCGCAACTGTCCGACGGTGACATCCGCTTCTGGGTCACCGACTCCGGCCCGGGAATCGAGCGTGACGAGCAGGAACGAATCTTCGAGCGCTTCGCCCGCGGCCGCAACGGAACCAGACGCACCGAGGGTGCGGGGCTCGGATTGTCCATCGTCACCGCCATCGCACAGGCCCACCGTGGGCGAGTCAGTGTCGGCAGCGCTCCGGGGCACGGGGCCACGTTCACCATCACGATTCCCCTGCCCGATTCCCCTCCCCCACAGAAGGATCGACCATGGCCCGCATCCTGATCGCCGAAGACGAACCCCGGATCGCTTCGTTCGTCCACAAGGGGCTCAGGGCGAGCGGTTTCAGCACGACGACGGTCTCCGACGGCAGGTCCGCGTACGAACACGCCCGCAGCGGTGACTTCGATCTGGTGGTACTCGACATCGGCCTGCCGATCATGGACGGTTTCGAGGTACTGCAGCGACTGCGCGGAGAGCAGTGCGAGATACCGGTGATCGTGTTGACCGCACGCGACAGCGTCCAGGACGTGGTGTCCGGTCTCGAGACCGGTGCCGACGACTACATGGCGAAGCCGTTCCGATTCGAGGAACTGCTGGCGCGCATCCGAGTTCGCCTGGGCACCAAACGAACCGTCGACACCACTCAGCTCGCGGTCGCCGACCTCACCCTCGACCTGCGTACCCGGCGGGCCGTGGTGGGAGACCGCACCGTCGACCTGTCCGCCCGCGAGTTCGCCCTGGCCGAAACCTTCATGCGCCACCCCGGACAGGTCCTCTCACGAGAGCAACTCCTGTCGCAGGTGTGGGGCTACGACTTCGACCCTGGATCGAATGTCGTCGACGTCTACGTCCGCTACCTCCGAGCGAAATTCGGTGCCGCACGAATCGAGACCGTCCGCGGCATGGGATACCGACTGTCCGAGACATGAGTGGCGTCGGCCGGTGCCGACGCCACCGATCGAGTATCAGTCGTCCCGATCGTTGTCGTCGTTGTCATCGTCCAGATCGTCGTCGTCCAGATCGTCGTCGAGGTCGTCGTTGCGATCGTCCCAGTCGTCGTCACGACCGTCCAGATCGTCGTTGCGGTCGTCCCAGTCGTCGTCACGACCGTTCAGATCGTCGTTGCGATCGTCCCAGTCGTCGTTGCGGTCGTCCCAGTCGTCGTCGTAGCGGTCGTCCGGGATCTGGGTCGGCGCGGGCTGCTGGGGAGCTGCCGGCGGGTTCGGAGCCGAATCTGCCTCCGGCAGCGGCTGTTCCACCGAGATCGAGGACGGACGCTGCTGGGTGGGGTCGTCGTCGGCGATCGCGAGTGCGCCGACGCTTCCGAGGGTGACGACAACGGCTGCTGCACCGACGATCATGAACTTTCCTGGCATTCTCATGTCTGCTCCTTCGATCCGAGTTCTGTGGGCCACCGTTTCGGTGATGACTCAACGATCGCGGTCGAACGTGAGAACCGAAGGAGCACAACATGAGCGAGTTCTCATACTCGCGACGGGCTCGTGGGTCGACGTTCGACCGTTGCCGGTGACGATGTCGGGACGAGAACCAGGGTGGTTCGGGTGATACTCGCCGGTGGGTCGCCACGTCGACCGACCCCCGAGCGCCTATGGTGATTCGCGATGAAAAGGATCAGAAGTTTCGCGGCTGTATGTGCGGTATCGATTGCGCTCGTCGGAATCGGTGCTGGACCTGCCCTGGCACAGCCGGCCGCCGAGCCTCCGGTTCCGACGACGACACCGCCGTTCACGACGCCGGACACCGACAGCTGCCCGTTCGCCGCGTCACCGCCCCCGGCGATCGACCTGTCCGAGGTACCGGCACCTGGAAGCACTGCCCCGCAACCACTCCCGATTCCCGCCGAGGCCGTCGGCGGCGACCGGCTCGCCGAATGTGGGGCGGTGCTGCCGGACGGGGCTCCCCCGTTGCCTGCCGATATCTCGGCCACCGGGTTCGTGGTGGCCGACATGGACTCCGGTTCAGTACTGGCCGCCAAGGATCCGCACGGTCGGTACCGGCCGGCGAGCACTATCAAGGTGCTGCTTGCGATCGTCGCCCTCGACGAGCTGGATTTGAACTCTCGTATCACCGCGACCGCAGAGGACGCCGACGCCGAGGGCAGTGCCGTCGGCATCGGGAAGAACGGTGTCTACACCAATCTCGAATTGATGCAGGGTCTGGTGATGGCATCGGGAAACGATGCAGCACACGCGTTGTCCAGGCAGTTGGGCGGGGACGCGGCCACCGTGGAGAAAATGAATGCCAAGGCCGCAGAACTGGGTGCGCTCGACACGCGCACCGCCACGCCGTCCGGTCTCGACGGTCCCGGCATGGCGAGCTCTGCCTACGACCTGGCGTTGATCTACCGCGCGGCCATGCGCAATCCGACCTTCGCGCAGTTGATTTCGACCGAAACCGTTCAGTTTCCCGGCTACCCGAAGGACCCAGCGATCCCGGACGACCAAGACCGGCCCGGGTTCACCCTCTCCAACGACAATCAGCTGCTCTACAACTACGAGGGAGCTCTCGGCGGCAAGACCGGGTACACCGACGATGCGCGCCAGACATTCGTCGCAGGAGCAGAGCGGGGCGGCAGGCGTCTGGTCGTGACGATCATGAAGGGTGACGTGTTGCCGATCCGGCCGTGGGAGCAAGCGGCCCGCCTGTTGGACTACGGGTTCGCGCTCGATTCCGGCCGCGGCGTCGGCGAACTCGTGGAGCCGCGATCGACATCCGCGGTGACGAGTACGCGCACGCCCGCGGCCGGTCCGACGCTCGCCCAGCCGCCCGCATCGGCGTCCAGGTCGAGCTCCCGCCAGTCGGAGATGCAGGCCCAAGGCGACACCGTCGTTCGCATCGCGATCGGTGTCATCGGTTCGATCGTGGTGATCGGGCTGCTGTGGGGAGCTCGACGGCTGTCACGCAACCGCTGAGCCGGCTCGACCGACAGAGCGATCAGCGGCGTCTGTTGCGCAATCCTGCGACGCCGAGAGCAGCGAGGGCACCGGCACCCACCAGCGCCAGACCGCCCGTCACACCCGGCCCTTCGCTGACCTCGACCCTGGTGTTGATCACCGCCGGCTCCGGTGCCGGAACATGCGCCTCGGCGAGGCTTTCGCGAGTGGTCGCAGCGAACGCCGTGGAGAACAGCACCAGCCGTGACGTGGTGAACACGAACACCAGCAGACCGATGATGGGTCCGAAGACCACCCCTGCTGGGCCACTCGTCACCGAGGCCAGGTAGATGGCACCGAGCTGCTTGAAGATCTCGAACCCGACGGCAGCGAGCAAGGCTCCTTTCGCTGCGCTGTGCCACGAGACCGGCTCGCGCGGCAGACGCGAGATCACCCAGGTGAACAACGCCCAGGTGCCCGCAAGCGCGAGAAAAATCGAGAAGACGCGCAGGGCCACGCCCACTCCCGGGACGGAATCGAGATTGGCCCACTCGAGAATGCTGCGCATCAGCCCACCTCCGGCCAGTGCCGACAACGCCAACGACAGCACCAGCGCGGTCCCCAGCCCCAGCAGCGCAGCGAAATCCTTGGCCTTGGTAGCCAGAAATCCACCCTGCTCGTGCTGGCTCTCCCACATGGCGGTCAGTGCCTCGCGCAGGTTCGCGATCCAACCGAGACCCGCATACAAGGCACCGAGCAGACCGATGATGCCGACACTGGTCCGTGACTCGATGGCCGTCTGGATCAGCGAATTGATCGTCTCGCCGAAACTGCCGGGAACGTTCTCGGCAATCTGCGACTGGATCTCGGCAAGCCACTCGGGCTGATTCACCAGCACGAACCCAGCGATCGCGAAGGCGACCATCAGCAGTGGGAACAAGGCCAACACACTGAAGTACGTCATGCCTGCCGCGTAGTAATCGCCCTTCTGACCCTGATACCGCTGTGCCGCAACAACAGTGTGATCGAGCCAGGGCCACCGTTTGCGCCGGTCTTCGAGGATCGCCTTGAAATCTGGCATGGCACTCACCTTCTCGCTGTCGTCGCCTGCTGTCGGATCGTGTCGCCGCGGTGTGCCGTAGATGCTATGCACCCGGCGGCAGGAAACCCACCCTGTCGTAGACCTGAGCGAGCGTTCGACTCGCCAACTCCCTGGCTCGATCCGCACCGGCCGCGAGGATGCGATCGAGTTCGGCCACATCGGCCATGAACCCGTCCATCCGCTCCCGCAGGGGAACGACGAACTCGGTCAGAACGTCGGCGGTGTCGGACTTGAGGTCGCCGTACCCCTTACCCGCGTACCCGGCAACCAGATCGTCGATGCTCGCGCCCGACAGGGCAGACTGAATCACCAGCAGGTTGCTGACGCCCGCCTTGTTCTCCGGATCGAACACGATGTCGCGTTCGTTGTCCGTCACGGCCGAACGAATCTTCTTCGCCGACACCTTCGGATCGTCGAGGATGTTGACGATGCCCGCCGGATTCGACGAGGACTTGCTCATCTTCGCGGTGGGATCCTGCAGATCGAAGATCTTCGCGGTGCCCTTGATGATGTGCGCATCGGGCACGACGAACGTCTTCTTGAACCGCGTGTTGAAACGCTGCGCCAGATCGCGAGTCAACTCGAGGTGCTGCCGCTGATCCTCACCCACGGGCACCAGATTCGGCCGATAGAGCAGGATGTCGGCGGCCTGCAGAATCGGATAGGTGAACAGTCCGACGCTGGTGTGATCGCGACCCTGCTTGGCGGACTTGTCCTTGAACTGAGTCATCCGCGCAGCTTCACCGAATCCGGTGATGCAGTTCAGAACCCACGCCAACTGTGCATGCTCGGGCACCTGACTCTGCACGAACAGCGTCGACTTCTCCGGATCGATGCCCACGGCGAGCAACTGCGCTGCGGCCACACGGGTACGGCGACGAAGCTCCTTGGGATCCTGCGGCACGGTGATCGCATGCAGGTCCGGGATGAAGTAGAACGCATCGAACTCGTCCTGCAACTCCACCCAGTTCCGCACCGCACCCAGGTAGTTACCGAGATGGAACGAATCGGCAGTCGGTTGGATGCCGGAGAGCACCCGCCGACGCGGACCCTGCGGAGTGTCGATGGAGTCGGAAGAAGACATGATGCAATCTTTTCACGACCCCATCGACGCCCACTTCCTGCCTGCCGAGATCGTCACTCCGCAGGCTCCGCTCTAGCGATAGCGCACGGTTACCGGAGCATGATCGGACCATCGCTGGTCGTACGCCTCGGCCCGCTCGGTGATCGCTTCCTTGGCACGCTCGGCCAGATCACTGGTGGCCAACTGATAGTCGATCCGCCAGCCGGCGTCGTTGTCGAAGGCCTTGCCGCGGTAGGACCACCAGCTGTACGGACCCTCGACACCCGGGTGCAACACCCGGACGACATCGGTCCACGGGGCCTTCTCGGCGAGCAACCGCGACACCCACTCCCGTTCCTCGGGCAGAAAACCGGAGTTCTTCCGGTTGGTCTTCCATGCCTTCAGATCGGCCTCGGTGTGGGCGATGTTCCAATCGCCGCAGACCACCACATCGCGATTCTCGGACTTCGCGGACTTGGCCGTCTTCGCCAGGTACTTCGCGAATGCCGCCATGAAACGTTCCTTCTCGTCCTGACGCTCGGTACCCACCTCGCCCGACGGCAGATACAGGCTGGCCACGGTGACGTCGCCGAAGTCGGCTTCGATGTAGCGACCGGCATCGGCGAACTCGACGGCCCCGATACCGGTACGAATGGCATCGGGAGCCGCCTTCGACAGCAAGGCCACCCCGTTGCGGCCTTTCGCGGACGGCTCCGCCGAGGCCAGATGCCAGCCCGCATCGAGGGCCGGGGCCAGCGCCTTGGTCAGTTCCCCGTCGTTGGCGCGGGTTTCCTGCAAGCAGATGACGTCGGCATCGGTGGCCTCGAGCCACGGCAGCATGCCCTTGCGAACAGCAGCGCGAATTCCGTTGACGTTGACAGTGGAGACAGTGATCGGCACGCCGACGACGGTAGCGGAGCCCACCGACACACGGGACGTGGGCTGCACATCGAGGTCGTTCCCGCAGGCTCCTACCGTCGCCTCGGCTTTGCCCCTGGTTTCGGGGCGGTGACCACCGATGTGACCTCCGGCGAGATACTCGGTTCCCGGTCGATGCGTCGGTAGACGAGGTGCTGTTGGGCATAGGTCCAGATGTTGTTGCTCACCCAGTACAACAACACCGCGACCGGAAGCACCGGTCCGCCGACGAGCACGCCCGCCGGGAACACCCAGAGCACGAGCTTGTTCATGATCGCGGTCTGTGGGTTGGCGAGCGCCGCTGCGTCCTGCCGGGCGACGGACGCCCGCGAGTTCATGTGCGTGGCCACCGCAGCGACGATCATCAACGGGACCGCCACGAACGCGATGCTCCACACCGACGGCACTCCCCCGAACGGACCGAAGGCCTCGAGCACCTCCCGAGAACTGTTGACGGCTGCAGAGATCGGCGCGCCGAACAGGCGTGCGTCGAGAAAGGACTGCACATCGGCGGCGCTGAAGACATAATTCGCAGTGTTCGCATTTTCCTGCGCCGTCATACCCAGATGACCGAATCCGGTTCCGGTTCGATTGAACGAGCGCAGCACGTGCAGCAGACCGATGAAAACCGGGCCCTGCGCCAGCAGGGGCAGGCACCCCATCAACGGGTTGAAACCGTGCTCCTGCTGCAACTTCCGAATCTCGGCGGCCTGCCGAGCACGGTCCCCGGAGTATTTCTTCTGTACGGCCTCGATCTGTGGTCGGAGCCTCTTCATGGCGAGTTGCGAACGAATCTGGCCGACGAACGGCTGGATCAGCAGCGCCCGAAGTGTGAACACCAGGAATATCACCGCCAAGGCCCAGGCGACACCGTTGTCGGGGCCGAGCACGGACCCGAAGACTCGGTGCCAGAACCACAGCACGGCGGAGACGGGATAGTAGACGAAATCGAGCATGGTGGAGCACCTCACTGTGAGAGAAGTCGGTCGGTTGGCGTCTCGACCGGATCTCGCAGTGGCTCAGACGAAGAGGAGCCACCGGTCCGGTCCATGGACCGGACCGGGTGCTCTGGGCATGGGGCGACCTGGCGCATCGGGTTGCTGTTGCCTGCGGAACGATCCCCGAAGTCGCCGCCCGTCGGCGCCTGCAGCGCACGACGACAGCGGTGAGATCAGTGCAAGGTCGGACGGCGCACCGAGCACGACCAGGGACGCCGCGACCAGCGCACCGAACATCGCTATCTGTGCGGCGGGTTGGGCGTCGACGACGGCAAAGACGACGAGCAGGACGGCCAGGACGCCGACCAGCGTCCCGGCGTAGCGTCGAATCGCCATGTGGACAGGTCGAGAATCGAGCATCTTCGGTTCCTCGTGACAGCCTCGCGGACAACGGGTTGCGAAGGCGTGGGGGAACTTTCGAGCTACAGTGCCCCCACCGGCATACCGGGCGCGCGCGGCTGCGCGCGTCCAGGCGCATCCGGTCGATGTTGACGCCGGAACGCACCTCGTTGGTGGCGTTCCTCTGCGGCGGGGCCGATAATCGGCAGCAGGCGCAGCAGTGCCGGAACATCGACGCGGTGCGCGAGCAGCATCAGCGTCGTCAGTGCCGCAACGAGAAGCAGGGCGAAATCTGCGGTTGCGGTCGGCATCGTCAGGTGCAGCGCCACGAGAAGCAGCGAGGTGACGACCATGCTCTGGTATCGCATCGCGCACCTCCCTGATGTGTCACTGAACCCGAGTCGTTGCTCAGGGTACAGATACCGAGGGGTCCGTGCACAGGTGCCAGGTGTCGCCGACGATGACCGGACCGCGGGCCCGTACACACGGACGCACGTACTTCGGCAGTCGGTCGAGCTCCGCGTCGGCGTCGGCCGACAACCCACCCACGTAGGACGTATCGATGCGTCCGGTCTGCTCGAAGCGATCGACGTTGTGCCGAGCGATGTACGCATCCGGGTTCAGGGCGGCCAGCGCGAGCACGGTCAGAACTGCACCGACGCCCACAGCTCTCGGTAGCCAGCGCCCCGACATCCGCACGCCCGACACCAGAACCAGTACGAACACCGATCCCAGCCACCACTCGACAGCCGTGACGAACAACCTGAGCGTCGTGTAGCCGTACTGCTGCTCGTACAACGACATTCGATGCAGGGCCGACGCAACGATCACCGACGACAGCAGGCACAGCGCTCCGAGCAACGCCCGCAGTGCGATGCGATCTCCCCGGTCTTCTCGTCGAGCCTTCGCGACCGTCACAGCGATGACGAGCAGTGTCAGTACCGTGACCGCGAGCAATTGCCAGAAGCCCTGTCGGGCGTATTCGGCATTGGTCAGAACCTCGGTGGTGAGGACGTGTCCCTGCCCGCCGAACAACGTCGGCACCTGAAACCCCACGAACACGGCAAACAGGGCCACCACCGCCCCGAGCGGAACCATCCACTCCCACAACTGCACTGTTCGACGCGGCGACGGTGCGAGCCGATCGAACCGAGGCGGATGCAGCGCGACGTAGGCGACGGCGAGCGCACCTGCTGCGGTGAGAACGAAAACGACAATGCGCCCGACGACGGACGCGGCATCGAACTCGGGTGTCACCGCACTCAGCGCATCCGCAAAACGCTTGTCGGCCGCACCGAACAACGCCGCGAACACGACGAGCAGCGCGATCGTGACAATGCAGACCATGCCGATCCGCACCGGCCGTGGCCCTTCCAGATCGATCGAACCGGCTCCGCGTCGGGTCCACCGAGCCACGCGCACCGGCAGAAGGGCCGGCACCAGAGCGCCGAGTGCGATTCCCGTCCATGTCCAGGCACGAGAGAGGACCACCACCGCGACCACGATGGCGAGCGTCGTCGACATCGTCACGATCCACTCGGCCTCGCGCAGTACCGACACGCTCGCCAATGCCAGCACTCCTGCCACCCCCGCCCATTCCCACCGCGTGAGCCTGCCGCTGCGCGCTGCGAGCACAACGCCCACGACGGCCAGGGCGGTGATCAGCACACCGAACATGTTGTTCACCAGCGTCACCGAACCGATCAGCCCGGCGACAGCGGCCCCGATCAGCGCCGCACGGGGAGCCTGCGCATACCGCAGCACCGGCCAGGTGCGAGGCCCCCAAAAAGAGCGACCGTGCTTCGCTGTCGGATGAACCGGAGTGTCGATCGTGGTCATGGCGCTTCCTTCTTCTGTGTTTCGGGCATGGAAGGTCGGCGGCTGCGGTCCGTGGACGTGCAGTCGCGGTTCGGATGGATCGAGCAAGTCAGTGTTCGGGGATGGCCACTCTGATGTGGCAGCCGAATTCGCTGTCGAGAACTTCGATGGTTCCGCCGTGCAGTTCGGTGGCCCAGCGGGCGATGCCGAGGCCCAGACCTGTTCCACCGTCGGTGGATCCGCCGCGGGTGAATCGGTCGAACACCGCATGGCGATCGGCGAGCGCGATGCCTGGACCCTGGTCGACGACGTCGAATGCATACGCCCCGCCGATCCGATGGGCCCGTATCGTCACGGTGCTCGAATGGGGGGAATGCCGCACGGCGTTGTCGACGAGGTTGGTGATCACCTGTGTCATGCGAGATCGGTCGGCCACCACAGTCGAATCACCGGGCGAGACGACGATCGACACACGTTCGCGGTGCACGGCTGTCGCATCCTCGAGGAATTGCCGCACCGCGAACTCCTCCGGGGCAATGGTGAGCACACCGCCCTCCACCCGCGACAGGTCGAGCAGTTCGCTGACCAGATCTCCGAGTCTCTCGGTCTGGCGCAGCGCCACCGCCAGCGTCGCGGGATTCGGCTCGGTCACCCCGTCGACCATGTTCTCGAGCACGGCACGCAGCGCAGCGATGGGCGTCTTCAACTCGTGCGAGACATTGCCGATGAGTTCGCGGCGGTACTTCTCGGCTGCTTCCAGATCACTCGACATGGTGTTGAACGCCGTGGCCAACTCCCCCACCTCGTCCCTGGATGTCGCCCGCACTCGCGTCGAATAGTCGCCTCGCGCCATCGCTTTGGCGGCCGAAGTCATCTCGCGCAGTGGTGACGTCATCCCGTGGGCGACGAATTGGGTTGCGGCCAAGGACACGACGAGCGCGGCGAGGAGGGTGTAGCGAAACTGCCAACCCGCCCCGATCCAGAACACGACGCTCGCGAGGACCAACACTGTGCCCACGACGAGCGAGACCTTGAGCTTGAACGACCGCAACGGATCCAACGGTCGCGGCAGCATTCGCGTCATCGCGGAGACTCCACGGCGTAGCCCACGCCGTGCACGGTGCGAATGAGATCGCCACCGAGTTTGCGCCGCAACGCTTTGACGTGAGAATCGACCGTCCTGCTACTGGCCGAATCGTCCCAGCCCCACAGTTCCGACAGCAGGGTTTCACGCGAGACTGCCGTGCGCGGCCGCGCGGCCAGATAGGCGAGGATGTCGAATTCCGTTCTGGTCAAATGGATGTCGCCGGAGGGACTGGTCACGCGTCGTTCCCGGTGGTCGATCTGCACGTCACCGATTCGAACTGCCTGTGGTTCGACGGCCACCGCACGCTCGGCACGCCGAACCAGGGCGTGTACGCGAGCGACCAGCTCGCGCATACTGAACGGCTTGCCCAGGTAGTCGTCCGCGCCGACGCCCAGGCCGACGAGCATGTCCGTCTCGTCGGACTTGGCCGTCAACATCAACACCGGCACCGGGCGGGACGCCTGAATCCGGCGGCACACTTCGAGCCCGTCGAACCCGGGCAGCATCAAATCGAGCACCACCACGTCGGGATCGATCCGGGCGCACGCGTCGACGGCGGACGGGCCGTCGGCGGCCGTGACGACCTCGTACCCTTCGCCGCGCAGCCGGGCGGCAACGGCCTCGGAGATCGTGGGCTCGTCGTCGACGACGAGAACTGTGCGGCTCATGAGAATCGACCCTAGAGGGCGCACGTGGAGGAGCCCGTCGGGAAATGTGGAGGTTCGGTGAAGGTTCGAGCAGCTCGTTTCCCGTCGCGGGGGCAGGCGGACTCGGTGACGCGTCGAAATTAGGGTGGGCTACCCTTCCCTGTGTTAGCCAACCCTTACGAAAGGTGTCTCGATGCTCATCCGACCTCTTCACCGAACCTGGGCGGTGTGCGCGATTGCGCTGACCACCGCGGGGATGCTGACTGCATGCTCGAGTTCCGCCGACGAGGCACCGCCGACGGCCGGTGGCGCGTCCGTTTCGGAGGCGTTCCCGGTGACGATCGAGCACGCGTTCGGTGAGACCGTCGTCCCGGACGAGCCCACTCGCGTCGTGGTGGCCGGGTACACCGAGCAGGACACGGTCCTGGCACTCGGCGTGATACCCGTCGGGGTCACCGAGTGGTACGGCAACCAGCCGTACGCCACCTGGCCGTGGGCCCAGGCAGCGTTGGGCGACGCACAGCCCGAGGTGCTCTCGAACGACGACGGATTCGAGACGGAGAAGATCGCCGCACTCGAGCCCGATCTGATCATCGCCACCAACGCAGGTCTCACGGCGGAGAGCTACAGCACGCTCAGCGACATCGCGCCGACGCTCGCACAGTCCGACGCATCGACTGCCTACTTCGAACCCTGGGACATCCAGGCCGAGAAGATCGGCCGTGCACTCGGAAAGAAGTCCGAGATCGACGCATTGATCGAGGGCGTGAACCAGAAGTTCGTCGACGCTGCGGCCGCCCACCCCGAATTTGCCGGCAAGAAGGCGATCTTCCTCCAGAACGCGTTCTACGAGGGCAAGGCGATCGCGTACCAGGACGGGTTGAGCACGGACTTCCTGACGAAACTGGGCTTCGTCATCCCGGATGACATCGACGCGTACGTGCCTGCCGACGGCAGTGCGCAGGCGAGCATCCCGCTGGAGAACCTGTCGGTTCTGAACGCGGCCGACGTGTTGATCTGGGGAACCGAGGAGCCCGGCGACCGCGCACAGTTGGAGAAGGAAGCGGTGTACAACGCACTCGAGCCGGTGAAGGACGGCAACCTCGTGTTCACCGACGGTGTGACGGCAGGAGCGATCTACTTCACCAGCGTGCTCAGCCTGCCGTACGTGATCGACAAGCTCACCCCGGCACTGACCGAAGCTCTCGGGGGAACTGCCGCGACCATCACCGGCTGATTCGGCGCGACTCTACGCCGCCGAACGCTTGTCCATCCACATGGCGGTGGCGAGAACACCGAGACCGGCCACCGCCAGGCCCGAGCCGACAGCGGCGGGTGCCGTGTAGCCGAATCCGGCGGCGATCACGGCACCACCGACTGCCGCTCCGATGGCGTTGGCCAGGTTGAACGCGGCATGGTTGAGCGATGCGGCGAGCGTCTGGGCGTCCTCGGCAACGTCCATCAACCTCGTCTGCAGACCGGGTACCACCGAGGAGCCGGACGCACCGATGAGGAACACCAGCAGTAGCGCGGTGATCGGGTTGTGTGCGGCCACGACGAACACCGCAAGGAACACGGCAGTGGCGGCCAGGCCGACGAAGGTGCCCTTGAGCTGGTAACGGTCGGCGAGCCATCCGCCCGCGTAGTTTCCGGCGACCATTCCCAGGCCGTAGATCATCAGGGCGACCGGGACGAGTGCGCGGGCCAGCCCGGCGACATCGGTCAGCGTCGACGCGATGTAGGTGTACACCGCGAACATGCCGCCGAATCCGACGATGCCCACGAACAGGGTCATCCACACCTGGCTGCGGCGCAGTGCGCCGAGCTCGGTGATGGGGCTGGTGGTCGGCATCGCGTCGAGTCGCGGCATCCAGAGAACGAGCGCGGCGACGGTGAGGGCACCGATGACGGCCACGAGAGTGAACGCACTGCGCCATCCCAGCGCCTGCCCGATCCAGGTCGCCACCGGTACGCCGACGACGTTGGCGACCGAGAGTCCCATCATCACCATCGCCACGGCCTTGGCTCGTTTGCCGGGTTCGGCGAGGTGGGCAGCGACCAGGGCCGCAACACCGAAGTACGCACCGTGCGGCAGACCCGCAACGAATCGCGAGGCCACCAGCTCGTCGAAGCTCGGCGCGAACACGGTGCCGAGGTTTCCGAGGGTGAAGGCCACCATCAGCGCCAACAGCAACATCCGGCGCGGAACGCGGGCAGCCAGGGCTGCGATGGTCGGGGCACCGACGACCACACCGAGCGCGTACGCGGAGATCATGTGGCCGGCCGAGGGCTCGGAGATCCCCATCGTCGTCGCGATGTCCGGCAACAGACCCATCGACGCGAACTCCGTGGTGCCGATTCCGAAGCCGCCGATGGACAGAGCCAGCATCGCGAGCTTGCGGCGGGTGGAGTGCGGTCGGTGACTGACACTCAGGCCACTCGACACCTTGCCGCGCGCAGCGCTGACTCGGGCAAGAGCGGAATCGGTGACAGTCACAGCAATACAACCTTCGTGTGGAGATCGGGGGCAGAGGAAGCGTCCTGGAGTCGAGCCTGTGAAAGAAGGCCGACCGAAGCAGGAACGTAGCTCCGGTCAATTGTCTTCCCGAAGGTGTCCCGTTTTCGCGTCTACGAGCGGTGATAGTCCTCACCCGAGCATCTGCTCGAGTTCCGGCCGAGCCCTTGTTCCGGTGATGTGCCGTCACCCGCTAGGATATTCGCCAGGTCATGAGTGCCAGCATCGAGCCCCGGCTTGCTGGCCGGCAACCCTCCAACCGCGGTGGGGTGCCCCGGGTGAACGACCAGGCCGATCCGGTATGCGAGTGCCGTATCGACAAGCGCGGGTCCGCAGGAAGCGGACCCACTGAACCTTCGGCCCCCAGGGTCCGAAGCCTGTCAGGAGGTTCTCTCATGTGTTGCTGTACCGATACGCCCCGTAGCGCTCGACTTCTCGAGCTTCATTCGACATTCGAATCGTCTTAGACGGACTCGTCCAAAGAAAACGGAGTATCACCAGCCATGACCGATTCCACACCGGACGTCGTCGACGCCACCGGGGCCCCCACCGAGGATCCGTTCACCGATCCTGCCGCCGACTGGAGCTTCGAGACCAAGCAGATCCACTCGGGCCAGACTCCGGACGGCACCACCAAGGCTCGTGCGTTGCCGATCTACCAGACCACCTCGTACACGTTCGACAACACCGATCACGCAGCTGCCCTGTTCGGCCTGGCAGAACCCGGCAACATCTACACCCGCATCATCAACCCGACGCAGGATGTCGTCGAGCAGCGCATCGCCGCCCTCGAAGGTGGAGTCGCGGCGTTGTTGCTCGCATCGGGTCAAGCCGCCGAGACGTTCGCGATCCTCAATCTCGCGGAGGCAGGCGACCACATCGTGTCGAGCCCGCGGCTCTACGGCGGCACGTACAACCTGTTCCACTACACGCTCCCCAAGCTGGGCATCACCGTCTCGTTCGTCGACGATCCCGACGATCTCGAGCAGTGGCGTGCCGCGATCACTCCGTCGACCAAGGCGTTCTACGGCGAGTCGATCTCGAACCCGAAGAACGACATTCTCGACATCCCGGGGATCTCGGCCGTGGCCCACGAGAACGGCATCCCGCTGATCGTGGACAACACGGTGGCGACGCCGTACCTGCTGCAGCCGTTGAAGCACGGGGCCGACATCGTGGTGCACTCCGCGACGAAGTATCTCGGCGGCCACGGAACCGCGATCGCGGGCGTCATCGTGGACGGCGGGACGTTCGATTGGACGCAGGGCCGTCATCCCAACTTCACCACCGCGGATCCGAGCTACCACGGCGTCGTGTTCGCCGATCTCGGTGCGCCCGCATTCGCGCTGAAGGCACGCGTTCAACTGTTGCGCGACATCGGTGCTGCGGTCTCGCCGTTCAACGCCTTCCTCATCAGCCAGGGCCTGGAAACGTTGAGCCTTCGGATCGAGCGGCACGTGGCGAACGCACAGAAGGTTGCCGCCTTCCTCGCCGGTCGCGACGACGTCGTCTCGATCAACTACGCCGGACTCGAATCCTCGCCGTGGTACCAGCGCGGGCAGGAGTTGTTGCCGAAGGGGCAGGGCGCGATCATCGCGTTCGAGCTGAAGGGAGGCGTTGACGCGGGCAAGAAGTTCGTCAACGCACTCACTCTCCACAGCCACGTCGCTAACATCGGAGACGTGCGCTCACTCGTCATCCATCCCGCTTCCACCACCCATTCCCAGCTGACTCCGGAAGAGCAGCTGGCGTCGGGTGTCACCCCCGGCCTGGTGCGTCTCGCCGTGGGCATCGAGGGAATCGACGACATCATCGCCGACCTCGAGGTCGGATTCAGCGCGGCGGCATCTTGAGCCACAGCTGCGACACAGGCGTTCGTCCGGAGGCGGTACTTCCGTCTCCGGACGGGCGGTTGGGAACCATCGACATCGGTGGTCTCGATCTCGAGAACGGCGCTCGAATCCCCCAGGTCACCGTCGCGGTGCAACGCTGGGGCGAACTCGCCACCGACCGCAGCAACGTCGTGCTCGTCGAGCACGCCCTGACCGGGGACTCGCATGTATCCGGTCCGCCGGATGCCGATCACGCTCTGCCCGGTTGGTGGAACGGAATGGTCGGTCCCGGCTGCCCCATCGACACCGACGAGTGGTGCGTCGTGGCGACGAACGTGCTCGGCGGCTGCGGCGGGACCACGGGCCCGAGCAGCATTTCTCCCGACGGCATGCCGTACGGATCTCGCTTCCCGGACATCTCCATCCGTGATCAGGTCGCTGCCGAGGCGGCCGTGGCCGACGTACTGGGAATCGAGCGGTTCGCAGCCGTCGTCGGCGGCTCGATGGGCGGGATGCGCACTCTCGAATGGATCGTGGGCCATCCCGACCGAGTGGCGGCCGCCTTGGTCCTGGCAGTCGGCGCCAGGGCAACTGCCGACCAGATCGGTACCCAGACGACACAGATCGCCGCGATCAAGGCCGATCCAGGATGGCTCGGCGGCAACTACCACGACACCGGCACCTCGCCGACCGCCGGACTCGGCATCGCGCGACGCATCGCGCACCTGACGTACCGGACCGAGAGCGAACTCGACAACAGGTTCGGGAACACACCGCAGAACGACGAAGACCCGTGGGCCGGCGGCAGATACTCCGCACAGAGCTACCTGGAGCATCAGGCTGCCAAACTCGTCAACCGGTTCGACGCGGCGACGTACGTACTGCTCAGTGAGGCAATGAACCGTCACGATGTGGGCCGTGGCCGCGGCGGAGTGGCCGAAGCCCTTGCGTCCACGCCGGTTCCGACGATCGTCGGCGGAGTCGACTCCGATCGCCTGTATCCGCTTCGCCTGCAGAAGGAGATCGCTCGCGAACTCCCGCAGTGCCGCGGACTCGAAGTGATCCAGTCTCGCGACGGACACGACGGCTTCCTCACCGAGGCCGATTCGGTGGCGAAGCTGCTCGCCGAGACGATGGAGCTGGCCCGCCTCGGACGGCGCTGACACCGCCGGGGCACGGTCAGTCGGTCCCCAGCGGATCGATCGACAGCGACAGAAAGACGATCGCTCCGCCGACGCAGCCCAGCGCCAGCACATCGAACACGCGACTGCGCACTTGCAGTGTGCCGACTCGTGTTTCGGGCAGGCACAGCCGCAGGACAGCCGCCAGCAGTGCAGCGCATCCGAAGATGAATGCGCCGCGCCGCCAGCGATCGGCCAGCACCAGAATCAGCGCGGCGAGGACGACGACCGAGACTGCGACGATCGGTAGATTGCGCGTGACTGCAGCGCGAAATCCTGTGTCGAGCTCCCGCCGCGCATCCTCTGGATGGTTCACGTCCGGTTCGCTCAGCTCTCGGCAGCGACGCGCTCGGCGCGCTCGACGACATTGGTGAGCAGGAAGGCCCGGGTCAGCGGGCCGACACCGCCGGGGTTGGGCGACAGGAATCCGGCCACCTCCGCGACATCGCCTGCAACGTCGCCGCGCAGTCCGTCCTCGGTGCGGGTGACCCCGACGTCGAGCACCGCAGCACCCGCCTTGACCATGTCCGCAGTGATCAACCCGGGCACTCCGGCAGCAGCGATGACGATGTCCGCGCGTGAGACCTCGGCGGCCAGGTCACGAGTTCCGGTGTGGCACAACGTCACTGTTGCGTTCTCGGAACGCCTCGTGAGCAACAGGCCGATGGGTCGCCCCACCGTCACTCCGCGGCCGATAACCACCGCGTGCGCACCGTCGAGAGCAACGTCGTAGCGGCGCAGCAGGTGCACGATCCCGCGAGGTGTACACGGCAGTGCGGCATCCTTGCCCAGTACCAGCCGTCCGAGATTGATCGGGTGCAGACCGTCGGCGTCCTTGTCCGGATCGATTCGCTCGAGCGCAGCGTTCTCGTCGAGATGCTTCGGCAAGGGCAGCTGGACGATGTAGCCGGTGCATTGGGGGTTGGCATTGAGTTCGTCGATGACGGCTTCGAGATCTGCCTGGGTGATGTCCGCGGGCAGATCGCGACGAATCGAGGTGATGCCGACCTTGGCGCAGTCGTTGTGCTTGCCCCGGACGTACGCGGCCGAACCCGGATCATCGCCCACCAGCACGGTCGCCAGACCTGGGGTGATGCCCTTCTCACGCAGCGTTGCCACGCGGGCGGTGAGATCGACGAATATCTCGTCACGGGTCGCTTTGCCATCGAGAATCGTTGCAGTCACCCGGTCATTGTTCCAGGTTCGGCGTCAGCAGCGGCGCACCGGTCCGATCACCACCGTCAACCCTCGACGACGAGCCCATGAGCTGCCGCATAGGCCACCGCCTGCATCAGTTCGATCTTCGCGTTGCGCACGCTCGCGCTCACCCACAGAGATGCGTCGGCGACGGCTCCACGAAGATCCGCCTCGTCGAACTTCGCATCGATTGCCCGGGCACCCGAGAAATCGACCGAGCGCACGGTTGCCTTCCGGAAGTCTGCGGACACGAGGTTCGCTTCCCGCATCCGGCACCCCGTCAGATCGAGGCCGCGAAGGTCCGCGTTGCCCAGCGATGCGAGGGTGAAGTCGACTTCGTCGTAGGTCGCTGGACGCATGCGACTGTCGACGAACACGGAGCCCATCATGGTCGAATGGCGAAAAGTGCTGTGCTGCAGATTGGTCCGAGTGAAAGTGCACGATCGAAATGCAGAGTTCGTATGAACCGATTCGGTCAGGTCGGTACCGGTGAAGTCGCATTCGGTGAACACCACCGAGTCGGTTCGGACGCCGCTCATGTCCGCGTCGCGAAAAGTACATCGAACGAACTGCCTGCCGGTCCACTCCTGCCCGTCCAGCCGCGTGTCGGAAAAATCGTCACCGATCGTCTGTTCGTCGTCCACCTGCCCCATACTTCCCGGGCTCGTGATGGCAGAGTGAACCGGGTGTTTCGACTCATGTTCTTCGAGCCCCGCATTCCACAGAACACCGGCAACGCAATACGCCTGGTCGCCGGGACCGGCTGCGAACTGCATCTGGTGGGCCCGCTCGGCTTCGACATGTCCGAGCCGAAACTCAAGCGGGCAGGCTTGGATTACCACGATCTGGCCTCGGTGACGGTGCACTCGGACCTGCCCTCGGCCTGGTCGGCGCTCGCACCGACCCGCGTGTTCGCCTACACCGCGCACGCTTCCCGGTCCTACGCCGACGTCGCGTACGAACCCGGCGACGTCCTCCTGTTCGGACCCGAACCCACAGGATTGCCCGACGACGTCCTGGACGACCCACACGTGACCGATCGACTCCGTATTCCGATGATTCCGGGCCGCCGATCGTTGAATCTGGCGAACGCGGCAGCAGTGACGATGTACGAGGCATGGCGCCAGCACGGGTACGAAGGCAGCGTCTGACGGGACTGCGTCGGAACGCGCGCTGACCGGGACAGCCGGCGACGCCGTACTCGCGGCCGACCGACCGTGTTGCCGACCCGGATGCGGTTGTCAGGATGCCGGTGCACGACCTGCACCACTCCGTAGAACTCTCCGACGGAGGCGAACGGGCGCCTCCGATGTCGGAGGTGAAACTCATTGTGAGCGTCGACAAATCGTCGGCGACAATCGGCAGCTGCCCGGTAACGATTTTCTTTCGTTCGCCCGGCATCCAGGATTGCTGCCGCTCGGAGCCCCCAGCCACCTCGGGCACGAGCAAGAGATCTGTTCGATGCACTGAAATATCAAGAGATGGAACAGAATTCGCCGCATCGGACACCGAGCACGATGGCGACTTGAACATGCCTCGGACGGTCCCAACCGCGGCAGCCGGGGTGCGCGAAACCGGACTTCTACGGCGATCCGTCACCGGATGCCTGCGGCACCGTTACACAAACTGCGCCTGCTTGCTGCCATGGACTGGCGGGGCGGGGTACCGTGTGCCGCACCGGCCCGTTTTCGCTCGTGAAGGAGCTTTCTTTTGTTCTCTGTTTCCCTGCCCCGTTTCTCGTCCGCCAACTCCTCCTCCGCGCGCACATCCAGTCGGTTCTCCAGTCGAATTGCCCGCACCGCAGCAATATTCGCCATGGGCTCGGGATTGACGGTCGCCGCCCTGTCGGGCACGGCCACTGCGTCGGCAGCCCCCGTCAACTGCGTGTCTCCGCCTTCGGCCAACGACATCCAGGTCGACGACACCGCGAGCTGCGGAGCGACCTCGAACGGCACCGGACGGGCCACCGCAGGTGCTGCCGACAGTGGCACCGCAGTCAGCGTCAACGACGGCCCCGGCGCGACGACCACGTACGCCAACGGATACGGCGTCGCCCTCGGAGCGAGCAAGAATGCGGGCACTGCCTACGCACTGGCACTCGGTGGCGGAATCGCGCACTCGTGGGCCGATGCCGGGCAGACAACCCTCGCAGTCGCCGGGTGGGGATCCGGCGCTACCTCGGAGGCTCAGGGCGTCGATTGTGTGGGACCCCTGTCTCTGGCACTGAACCTCACGAGCGGCCAGTTCTGCGTCCTCGGTAGCTGATTGCCCGGTTCCACAACAGATATTCAGTCGAACGGAGCCGATTACCCCGACACGAACTCGTCGAGGTAATCGGCTCCGCCGACATATACGGTGTGGCCGGACTTCTCGATCGGCGTGACGACAGCCCGTACACCGGCCGATCACCGCCTTCGGGCATACAAGTCGGCACTCCCCAACCGCCCTTCCGTTTCTTGTCGGTGGCCCGGGTTAGTCTTCTTTCGGTTCGAACGCACGTTCTGAAATGCTGCTCACCGGGGGGTGAAAGATGGGTGCACTGCCAGCTGTGTCACTGGAGGCGTTGACCGCT
The DNA here is from genome assembly GCF_002258285.1 of Rhodococcus sp. 06-418-5. Classification (NCBI taxonomy): domain Bacteria; kingdom Bacillati; phylum Actinomycetota; class Actinomycetes; order Mycobacteriales; family Nocardiaceae; genus Rhodococcus; species Rhodococcus sp. 06-418-5. The sequence goes on along the minus strand of NZ_NOYE01000022.1, from coordinate 98 downwards.
GCCGCGCGTGCGGAGAATCGGCAGGCCGCCCGCAAGATCAACGCCTGTTACGAGGTCCATCGGAGCTGGATCACCCACGACATCAAATACAAGCATTA
>NZ_NOYE01000005.1:0-41162 GCF_002258285.1 Rhodococcus sp. 06-418-5 | reverse complement strand
CAGCGTGGGGTGAGCGGGAAGGGGGGGCTGGTGCCCCGAAGACTCAGATCGGGCTCAGTTGTAGGCACGCATCTGCCGCGAGCCAGAACAATTGTTCGCGCACTGTTGTTGCCTTGGTCCAGCCGCGGTGATCCCAGTCGGCGGCGAGGGAATCGCCCGCGTACAGCAGTTGCGCGAATCGCACTCCGCGGAATCGGGCCACGGCGCAGAAGGCCGAGGCCTCCATGTCGACGGTTCGGCAGCCTTCTTCGACTCGGCGGGAGACGCGGGCACGGGTCTCGCGGTAGAGCGCATCGGTGGTCCAGGAACGCCCGGTGACGAAGTCGACTCCGGCGTCGGTCAGTACGGATTGCAGTACGGCCACGCCTGCCGGGTCGGCGTCGACCACGCGGCCCGGTGGCAGGTAGTGGAACGAGGTGCCCTCGTCGCGGACGGCGCTGTCGACCACCATCACGTGTCCCATGCCCAGGTCGTCGGACAGTGCTCCCGCGCCGCCGACGGCCACGAACTGGGTGCATCCCATCGCGATGGCCTCTTCGAGGAACAGTGCCGCCAACGGCGCACCGACGCCGGGGTGGAACACGGCGAGCTTCTCACCGTGTCGTTCGATCTCGTAGACGGGGTGTTCGCCGTGCTCGGAGCGCATGATCGACACGACTCGGGCGTCGCCTTTCGCGCAGATGCTCTCGATCACCTCGGAGAAGAAACAGACGACGGCTTTCGGCGGAACGTCGACTCCCTTGGCCACCATCGACGGGTCGATGACGCCCGTTTCGTCCAGATCGTTCTCGGTCAGCGCGATGTCCATCAGGTGATGTTCGCACGAGGCGACGCTCGGCCCTGCACGACCGATGCCGTACATGTCTGCGGGTCCCGATAGACTCTCCCTGGCATTTCGCTCCATCGAAGGGACCTATTCCTCGTGTCCGCTAGCTCTGTACCCACAGACACCGTCTCCAACGCTGTCGCCACCCCCGACGTTGCGCAGCCGTACAAAGAACTCGGACTCAAGGACGACGAATACGTCCGCATCAAGGAAATCCTCGGCCGTCGGCCCACCGACGCCGAATTGGCGATGTATTCCGTCATGTGGAGCGAGCACTGCTCGTACAAGTCCTCGAAGGTGCACCTGAAGTACTTCGGCGAGACCACCACCGACGAGATGCGCAAGCCGATGCTCGCCGGTATCGGTGAGAACGCGGGCGTCGTCGACGTCGGCGACGGTTGGGCCGTCACGTTCAAGGTCGAGAGCCACAATCACCCGTCGTACGTCGAGCCCTACCAGGGTGCAGCGACCGGCGTCGGCGGCATCGTCCGCGACATCATGGCCATGGGTGCCCGCCCGATCGCCGTCATGGACCAGCTGCGATTCGGTGCCGCCGATGCACCCGACACGCGCCGTGTCCTGAGCGGCATCGTCGCAGGCGTCGGCGGTTACGGAAACTCGCTCGGCCTGCCGAACATCGGCGGCGAGACGGTGTTCGACGCCTCCTACGCCGGCAACCCCCTGCTCAACGCCCTGTGTGCCGGCGTCATGCGTGTCGAGGACATGCATCTGGCGTTCGCGTCGGGCCTGGGCAACAAGATCATTCTGTTCGGCGCACGAACCGGTCTCGACGGCATCGGCGGCGTGTCCGTCCTCGCGTCGGAGACCTTCGATGGGGATGAGACCGGCGGGGGCCGCAAGAAGCTCCCGGCCGTGCAGGTCGGCGATCCGTTCACCGAGAAGGTGCTCATCGAGGCCTGCCTCGAGCTGTACTCCAACAAGTTGGTCGTCGGCATCCAGGATCTCGGCGGTGCCGGATTGTCCTGTGCCACTTCCGAACTCGCGTCCGCGGGCAGCGGCGGCATGCACATCGAGCTGGAGAAGGTGCCGATGCGCGCCACCGGTATGACGCCCGCCGAGGTGCTGTCGAGCGAATCCCAGGAGCGCATGTGCGCCGTGGTGACGCCCGAGAACGTCGATGCATTCATGGCTGTCTGCAAGAAGTGGGACGTGTTGGCCACCGTCATCGGTGAGGTCACCGACGGCGAGCATCTGCAGATCACGTGGCACGGCGAGACCGTGGTCGACGTTCCGCCGAAGACCGTTGCGCACGAGGGACCGGTGTACAACCGTCCCGTGCAGCGACCCGCCACCCAGGACGATCTGGTCGCGAACACCACTGCGTCGCTGAAGCGTCCGGAGACCGGTGACGAGCTGCGGGCGACGCTGCTGAAGATGATCGGCTCGCCGCAGCTGTGCAGCCGTCGATTCATCACCGAGCAGTACGACCGCTACGTGCGCGGAAATACCGTCCTCGCCGAGAACGCCGACGCCGGCGTCATCCGCATCGACGAGAAGACCGGTCGTGGAATCGCTTTGGCCACCGACGCGTCGGGCCGCTACACCGCACTCGATCCTTACCAGGGCGCGCAGCTCGCGCTCGCCGAGGCGTTCCGCAACGTCGCCGTCACCGGCTCGACGCCCAAGGCCGTCACCAACTGCCTGAACTTCGGCTCGCCCGAGGACCCGGGCGTCATGTGGCAGTTCCAGCAGGCCGTGCGCGGACTGGCCGACGGCTGCGTCACCCTCGGTATTCCCGTGACCGGCGGCAACGTCAGCTTCTACAACCAGACCGGTGCAGAGCCGATCCTGCCGACGCCCGTCGTCGGTGTACTCGGCGTCATCGACGACGTGCATCGCCGCATCCCCACCGGCCTCGGACTCGAGCCCGGCGAGACGCTGATCCTGCTCGGTGACACCCACGACGAGTTCGACGGGTCCATCTGGGCGCAGGTCGAGCACGACCACCTCGGCGGCGTGCCGCCCAAGGTCGATCTCGCCCGTGAGCAGCTGCTGGCAGACATCTTGCTCTCGTCCTCGCGTGACGGACTGGTCTCGGCAGCCCACGATCTGTCCGAGGGTGGCCTCGCGCAGGCCGTCGTCGAAGCTGCTCTGGCCGGTGAAACCGGTTGCCGCATCATCGTTCCCGAGGGTGCCGATCCGTTCGTGACACTGTTCTCCGAGTCCTCGGGCCGCGTACTGGTCGCCGTACCGCGCACGGAAGAGACTCGCTTCACCGGCATGTGCACCGCCCGCGGTCTGCCGTGGGTGCGCATCGGCGTCGTCGACGAGGGCTCGGATTCGATCGAGGTGCAAGGGCAGTTCTCCGTCCCGATGACGGAACTGCGCGAGACGTTCGAGAGCACTCTTCCCAGACTCTTCGGCTGACCGAGGTGGGGGGACACACATCGGAGCAGCAGCTCGCCGAGCCCGACTCCGCACTCGAGCAGAACGAGCATCACCGCTACCACCTGCCGACGGTCGAGTTCTCGGTCCCCTCACCGGACAAGCACCCGTTCGTCATGTGGGCCTGGGGCCTGCTGCGCCTGGACTTCACCGGAATTGCGTTCGGCGCGTTGTTCTTCTGCTGGTCGTTGACTCCGTCACTGCTCCCGCGGGGATGGTTGTTCCAGGGCATCATCGGCGGTATCAACGCGGCCATCGGCTACGCATTCGGCGTGGCGGTGGGATGGGCCGTCACCCGTTGGTGGCTCTCGTCGCGATCATGGTGGCCGTTGCCGCGCAAGATCGAACTCGCCGTCAAGGTCGCCGTACCCGTCCTCGCGATCGCAGCGTCGATGATCATGTTGGCGATCTCGGCGGAATGGCAGCGTGAGCTGGCCGCACTGATGGACGCCGAGGGCACCACCACCACGGGATACTTCCGAACCGGTGCACTGAGTATCGCCGTTGCGGCGCTGTTGATTTCGGTGTGGCGGGTGTTGCGCGACCTCGTTCGTCTGCTCGCCCGGCAGATAAACCGCGTCGTGAAGATGCCACGCGAAGTTGCCAACGCGCTCGGAGTCGTCGTCCTCGTCGTGCTGTCCGTAGCGCTGGTTCAGGGCGTCCTGCTCCGGGCCGTCTCCGAGGTCACCAACTCGGCTTTCAGCCTGCAGAACGACGAAACCCGCGACGGTGCAGAACAACCCGTGGCCGACGAACGCTCCGGTAGTCCGAACTCGTTGGCACCGTGGGACACCCTCGGATTCGAGGGCCGCAACTTCGTCTCCAGCGGACTGCGCGCCGACGAGATGGAGCGGGCCACCGGCCGTCCCAGCCTCGAGCCGATCAGGGCGTACGCCGGCCTGGAAACCGCCGAGACCCAGGACGAGCGACTGAACATCGTGGTCGCAGAACTCGAACGTACCGGGGCATTCCAGCGCGCGGCTCTCGTCGTCGTTCCGACCACCGGAACCGGATGGGTCAATCCCACCGCCATCGAAGCCGAAGAGCTCATGTTCGACGGCGATGTCGCCACCGTCGCATCCCAGTACTCCTACCTGCCGAGTTGGATCTCCTTCATCGCGGAGGGCGACAAGGCCGCGCAGGCGGGCAGAGCTCTGATCGACAAGGTGCACGACCGCTGGCTGCAGGAACCGGAGGCCACCCGCCCCAAGTTCTACGTCTACGGCGAGAGCCTCGGCACCCAGGCGGGCGAGGGCGCGTTCGACGGGTTGGCCGACATCCGGGACACCACCGACGGCGTGCTGTGGGTCGGGCCACCGAACAACAACCGCATCTGGAGTCAGTTCGTCAGCCGACGCGACCCGGGAAGCCCCGAGGTTCGGCCGGTCTACTCCGAGGGCCTGACAGTCCGATTCGCCGACAACTCGTCGGGCATCCCGCCGGAGGATCAGCCCTGGTACGAACCGAGAATCCTCTACGTCCAGCACGCGTCGGATCCGGTGGTCTGGTGGTCACCCGATCTGCTGTTCGAGCGTCCCGACTGGTTGTCCGAGCCACCCGGGCCGGACCGGCTGCCGAGTATGCGGTGGTTCCCGGTCGTCACCTTCTGGCAGGTGGCCGCCGACCTGACCAACGCTGCGGGCGTTCCCGACGGGCACGGCCACAACTACGGAACCCTCGTGCTCGACGGCTGGGTTGCCGTCGCCGCGCCGGAGGGGTGGACCGACCGCGACACCGAACGAGTCCGCGGAGTCATGGAGCAATTCGCCGGCCGAGACGGTCCCGAGAAGTGACCACCGAGGCGTTGGCGATCGGCTCCGCGACGACGGCCTGGAGTACCTACGTCCTTCCCGCGCTCGGTCTCGATGCCCGTGCGAGGGCGGTGGCCAACGCCTCGTTCGCGGTGGCCGTCGGGGCGGTATCGGGCCGCAGCGCCGCGCAACTGGGATTGCGCAATACGGTTGCAGGCGTGAAGTGGGGCGCGGCGGCGTCGGCCGTTCCGGTGATCGGATCTGCCGTCGTCGCTGCGATTCCGGCGTTGCGACGCCGGGTTCGGCCGTCCGAGGACGAGCTGGCCGAGTGGGTTCTGTTTCGAATCCCGGTGGGGACGGTCCTCACCGAGGAGTTGCTCTTTCGCGGCGTGCTCGACGCTGCATCGCCCGCTCTGTCGCCGATCTTCTTCGGGCTCTGGCACATTCACCCGGCCCGGGCGGCGGGTGACACCGTGGTCGGGACGGTCGTGGCGACGGCCGCGGCCGGGGTGGTGTTCTCGTGGCTGCGAGCCCGCAGCGGCAGTGTGCTCGCGCCGGCCTTGCTGCATTACTTCCTCAATGCCGGCGGCGCCGTTCTGGCGCATCTCGCTGCGAACGACAGGAGTTAGACGCAGTGCCACCACACAAGGAAGTTGGCCCAGCCGAGGTGCGCGACGCCGTGCTGGCCGTCGAGGACTGGATCAAGGGCGAGGCGGACAAGCCTGCGCGGGCGCAGATTGCCGCAGCGGTACGCACCACTGCCCGAACTCTCGGCCAGAACGCGCCGGGATCCTCGGTGGAGGTGCGGGTGCCGCCGTTCGTCGCGGTGCAGTGCATCGTGGGGCCGCGCCACACCCGCGGAACTCCGCCGAACGTGGTCGAGACCGATGCGCTGACGTGGCTGCAGGTGGTGACCGGAATCCGGAATTTCGCCGACGCACTCGCCGACGGCTCGATCGATGCGTCGGGCAGTAGGGCGGCCGAGGTGGGGCGCTGGCTGCCACTGATGTCCATCAGGTGATCGGCTCCAATTCGGACACGCGTTCACCTGCTGGGAATCTCCCGTCCACACGATGCGTTGACTCGGGCCGTGTGCCCGTAGACTCGGGCATGGCCCCCCGCCCCGTACCCCCAAGGGAGCAATGCCCGTGACCAACGCCGATTTGTCGGTCGACAGTCCGAATCTTCTGGTAGGCAAACCGCTCGACGAACCGGAGAACGAGCCGCGCGAGGAGTGCGGAGTCTTCGGAGTGTGGGCACCGGGCGAGGATGTGGCCAAGCTCTCGTATTACGGCCTCTATGCGCTGCAACACCGTGGTCAGGAAGCTGCCGGCATCGCCGTCTCCGACGGTTCCCAGGTGTTGGTGTTCAAGGATCTCGGGCTCGTCAGCCAGGTGTTCGACGAGCAGACACTCGGTGCCATGCCCGGGCACGTCGCCATCGGACACTGCCGCTACTCCACCAGTGGATCGGTCACGTGGGAGAACGCGCAACCGATCTTCCGCACCACCACCGCCGGGACCGGGATTGCACTCGGCCACAACGGAAATCTGGTGAACTTCGCCGAGCTCGCCACCAAGGCACGCGACGCAGGGCTGATCAGTGACCGGCTGCAGGGCAACGGCACGTCGGATTCCGACGTGGTGACCGCGCTGCTGGCCCACAAGGCCGCCGACTGCACCATCGAGCAGGCTGCAATGGAGTTGCTGCCGCAGCTGCAGGGTGCCTTCTGCCTGACGTTCATGGACGAGCACACCCTCTACGCCGCGCGCGACCCGCACGGCGTCCGTCCGTTGTGCCTCGGCCGCCTCGATCGCGGCTGGGTGGTGGCCAGCGAGACGGCTGCACTCGACATCGTCGGTGCCGCGTTCGTCCGCGACATCGAACCCGGTGAGCTCCTCGCGATCGATGCCGACGGCGTTCGGTCCTCACGATTCGCGGCCCCCGAGCCCAAGGGCTGCGTGTTCGAGTACGTGTACCTCGCTCGGCCGGACAGCGTCATCGGTGGCCGTTCGGTGCACTCGACGCGTGTCGAGATCGGACGACGCCTCGCCAAGGAGCATCCGGCCGACGGCGACCTGGTGATTCCGGTGCCCGAGAGCGGAACTCCCGCTGCGGTCGGTTTCGCGCAGGGCTCCGGCATTCCGTACGGCCAGGGCCTGATGAAGAACGCCTACGTGGGCCGCACGTTCATTCAGCCGTCGCAGACCATCCGCCAGCTCGGTATTCGACTCAAGCTCAATCCTCTCAAAGAGGTCATACGGGGCAAAAGACTGGTGGTGGTGGACGATTCGATCGTTCGCGGCAACACCCAGCGAGCCCTGATCAGGATGCTGCGCGAGGCCGGTGCGCTGGAGATTCACGTGCGTATCGCGTCGCCGCCGGTGCGCTGGCCATGCTTCTACGGCATCGACTTCGCTTCTCCCGCAGAGCTGATCGCCAACGGTGTCGACTCCGAGGACGGGATCCTCGAAGGCGTCCGCCAGGCCATCGGTGCCGACTCGCTGGGGTACATCTCCATCGACGGCATGATCGCCGCGTCGGAGCAGCCCGAATCACGCTTGTGCGCAGCTTGTTTCACGGGCAAGTACCCCATCGATCTGCCTGCGGACAATGCGCTCGGCAAGCACGTACTCGAAGGTCTGTTGTCCTCGGCGGCCGGGCAGCCGGTGGACAACGACGCGAATGTGAGCGCTCTTAGTCGTCCGTGAGCTGGGCGTTCCTGCAAGGGAACAGCGGGGTTTTCTCAATGCCACATATTGGAAACAGTCCGTCGGTACTGTCCCGAGTTACATAGGACACACCGATTTGGATAGAGGCATTCAGATGACCCTGTCGCCCGACGACGGACGCATGCAGCGCTACAGCGCGGCATCGAAGACTGCAGTGCGCAAGCATGGCAGGAAGACCGCTGCAGTGGCAGCACTGTCGGTACTCGCACTGACGGCCGCAGCCTGCGGCTCGGGACGCACCGACGCCGGAGGATCCGGCGACAGCGGCGGCGAGACCATCACGGTCGGTACCACCGATCAGGTGACATCGCTCGACCCGGCCGGCTCGTACGACAATGGTTCGTTCATGGTGATGAACCAGACGTATCCGTTCCTGATGAACTTCGCGCCCGGTAGCTCCGAACTCGAGCCCGACGCGGCCGAGAGCTGCGACTTCACCGAGCCGACCGTGTACACGTGCACGTTGAAGGACGACCTGAAGTTCGCCAACGGCAACCCGCTGACGAGCGAGAGCGTGAAGTACTCGTTCGATCGGATCGTCGCGATCAACGACCCCAACGGCCCCGCGTCGTTGCTCACCAATCTCGACAGCATCGCCACGCCCGACGAGAAGACCGTCGAATTCACCCTGAAGGCTGCGAACGACCAGACCTTCCCGCAGATTCTGGCGACCCCGGCAGGACCGATCGTCGATCAGACCGTCTTCCCGGCCGATTCGATTCTCGACGACGACGCCATCGTGGCGGGTACTCCGTTCGCGGGCCCGTACTCGATCTCGAGCTACGCCAAGAACTCCCTCGTCAGCTTCGCCGCGAACGGTGACTACAACGGCATTCTCGGAACGCCGAAGACGTCCTCGATCAACGTCAAGTACTACACCAGCTCCGACAACCTCAAGCTCGACGTGCAGAACAAAGCCATCGATGTCGCGTGGCGCTCGCTGACCCCGACGGACGTCGAATCGCTCGGCAGTGTGGACGGACTGACGGTGCACGAGGGACCCGGCGGCGAATCGCGCTACATGGTGTTCAACATGAACACGATGCCCGGCGACACCCCGGAGCAGAAGTTGGCCGTGCGCAAGGCAATTGCGTCCTCGGTCGATCGTCAGGCGCTGTCCGACGGCGTCTACAAGGGCACCTACACCCCGCTGTACTCCGTGGTTCCCACCGGACTGGCCGGCGCGAACACCGCCTACGGCGATGTCTACGGCACCACGCCGAACCGCGACGAGGCGGCTGGATTCCTTTCCGCCGCAGGCATTGCCACTCCCGTTCAGCTCAACCTGCAGTACAACCCGGACCACTACGGTTCGAGCTCGAGCGAGGAATACGCCGCGATCAAGAGCCAGCTCGACGCGACGGGCCTGTTCAACGTGAACCTGCAGTCCACCGAGTGGAGCACCTACACCAAGGAACGCGTCGCCGACGCCTACCCGGTGTACCAGCTGGGTTGGTTCCCGGACTATCCCGATGCAGACAACTACCTGACGCCGTTCTTCGCGCCGGACAACTTCCTGCAGTCGCACTTCGAGAGCCCGGCCATCACCTCGCTGCTCGATCTCGAACGCACGACCGCCGACGAGGACGCTCGGATGCAGATCATCGGTCAGATTCAGACCGAGCTCGCGACGAACTACCTGCCGACGCTTCCGTTGCTGGAGGGCAAGCAGATCGCCGTCGCCACCGACGAGATCAGCGGTGTGGACGAGACTCTCGACGCCTCGTTCAAGTTCCGTTTCGTCACTCTCGCCAAGAGCTGACCGGTGCCCACTACCGCGGACGCGCCGGTAGGGGAGAAGCAAGCGCAGCAGGCGAGCGCGCCGTCACGGTACGGCGCGCTCGCCCGCTATCTCGGGGTCAGATTTCTGCTGATCATTCCGACTGCCTGGATTCTCGTCACCGTCGTCTTCTTTCTCATGCGTGTGATCGGTGATCCGATCACCGCCGCCCTCGGCGGCCGCCTACCCGCCGAACAGATCGCCCAGCGCAAGGCCGAAGCCGGCTACGACCGGCCGATTCTGACGCAGTACTGGGAGTACCTGACCGGATTGCTGCGCGGCGATTTCGGCCGCTCGGCCACCGACAATCGCGCGATCAGTGACGTTCTGCTCGTCAACGGTGCTGCGACACTGGAATTGGCGTTCTGGGCACTGCTGGTCGCCTTCGCGGTCGGCATCCCGCTCGGCTTCTTCGCCGCCACCCATCGGGACCGATTCGGTGACGCCTCGCTGCGGATCTTCGCGATCCTGGCGTATGCGGCACCGGTGTTCTTCGTCGGCATGCTGCTCAAGCTGCTGTTCGCGGTCAAGCTCGGCTGGCTGCCGGTGGCAGGACGAGCCAGCACGAACGTGGAACTGGCACTGCAGAACGTCTCGCCCAAGACCAACATCCTCATCGTCGATTCGTTCCTCTACGGAGAGACGAGCTACACCGTGGACGTGCTCGAGCATGCGGTACTTCCCGCACTCGCTCTGGGTCTGCTGACGGCCGGAGTGTTCCTGAGGCTGGTGCGCGTCAACCTGATCCAGACCCTGCAGGCACCCTTCGTCGACGCCGCGCGCGCTCGCGGATTGAGCGAGGGCACGGTGACGCGACGGCATGCGTTCCGCAACGCCATGATTCCCATCGTCACCGTCATCGGCCTGCAGATCGCCGTACTGCTCGGCGGAGCGGTGCTGACCGAGACGACCTTCGAGTGGCAGGGCCTGGGCTACGAACTCGCCCGGTACCTGCAGGCCCGCGATTTCGTTGCGGTGCAGGGCATCGTGACGTTCCTGGCCGTGGTGGTCGCCGTCGTCAGCTTCGTCACCGACGCGATCGTCGCACTCATCGACCCGAGAGTGAGGTTCTGATGAGCACCGAAGTCGTGCTGTCCGACGTCCCTCCCACCCGTCCGCACCGCCGAGGATTTCCGGGCGTCGCGTTCGTCAAGTCCACGTCGGGGTTGCAACGCGTCACCCTGATCGTCGGGTTGGCCCTGATGGTCGGGTTCGTTGTCGCCGCAGTGTTCGCTCCGCTCCTCGCGCCGTACGGGTTCTCGCAGACCAGCGACGCCGGGCAGGATTTCGCCCGCCAGGCGGCTCCGTCCGCGCAGCATTGGTTCGGCACGTCGGTCCGCGGCGAGGACGTGTTCTCCCGCGTGATCTACGGTGCGAGAACAGCATTGATGGTGATCGCATCGTCGTTGGTGCTCTCGCTGATCATCGGTGTTCCGCTCGGCCTGGCCTCGGGCTACATCGGCCGTTGGTTCGATCGCGTCCTCGTACTGTTCATGGACGCGATGTACGCCTTTCCGTCGCTACTCCTCGCGGTGGTCATCTCGATCGTCGTCGCAGGCGGACAGTCGTCCAGTTTCGGCGGTATCGCGTCCGCGGCAATCGCCATCACGGCGATCTTCGTGCCGCAGTACTTCCGCGTGGTACGCAACGCCACGGTGGCGGTCAAGACCGAACCGTACGTGGACGCCGCCCGGGTCACCGGGGCCGGTACTTCGCGAATCCTGTTCCGGCACATCCTCGCCAACGTGGTGCAGACACTGCCGGTCATCATCACCCTCAACGGAGCCGAGGCCATCCTGACCCTCGCCGGGCTCGGATTCCTCGGCTTCGGTATCGAACCCACCTCCGCCTCGGAGTGGGGCTACGACATCAACAAGGCGCTGCCGGACATCTCCAACGGCATCTGGTGGACGTCGGTGTTCCCCGGCCTGGGCATCGTGCTCGTGGTGCTCGGCCTGACCATGGTGGGCGAAAGCGCAAGCGAGACACTCAATCCGCTGCTGCGCACCCGCAAGAAGTTCAAGAAGGCGGTGAAGGTATGACATCGAGCGTTGTGACTCCACGCGAGTCCGCACTGTCGGTGAAGTCGCTGTCCGTCACGTTCGCCACCGATGCCGGCGAAGTCGACGCCGTCACCGAGGTCTCGTTCGAGGTGTATCCCGGCGAGGTCCTGGCGGTGGTGGGTGAGTCCGGATCGGGCAAATCCGTCAGCGTCCGGTCCGCCATCGGACTGCTACCCGACACCGCACGCGTCGAGGGACACGTGGTTCTCGGTGGCCAGGACGTGACGACGCTGAGCAACAAGGCGTGGGCGCAGTTGCGCGGCAACAAGATTTCGATGGTGTTCCAGGAACCGGGTAGCGCCCTCGATCCGCTGTTCACCATCGGATATCAGATCGTCGAGGCGCTGCGTGCGCACACAGGCGCGGACGGTAAGCGGATGTCGGCCAAGGACGCCAAGTCGCGAGCCGTCGAACTGCTGTCGATGGTGGGTCTGCCCAGTCCCGAGCAGCGGTTCTCGTACTACCCGCACGAACTCTCGGGCGGGCAGAAGCAACGCGTCATGATCGCGATCGCCATCTCGTGCGAGGCGAAGGTCATCATCGCCGACGAGCCGACCACCGCCCTCGATGTCACGGTGCAGGCCGAGATCCTGGAGTTGCTCCGCGATCTCAAGGACCGGCTCGGCTGCGCCATCGTGCTGATCACCCACAGCATGGGCGTCGTCTCGGATCTGGCGGACCGCGTCGTCGTCATGCAGAACGGTCGCGTCGTAGAGGAAGCCCCGGTGGCGCAGCTCTTCGACGCACCCGCGGACGACTACACCAAGAAGCTGCTGGCCGCGGTGCCCACACTGGCCGCGGTGGAGTCCGACAAGACGGTCGACACCTCGGGTGAACCGGTACTCGACGTCTCGCGACTGGTGGTGCAGTTCTCCGGCGGCGTCGGCTCACCTGCGTTCAGGGCCGTCGACGACGTCTCGCTGACCATCCACCGCGGCGAAACCCTCGGACTGGTGGGAGAATCCGGCTCGGGCAAGTCCACGATCGGCAGATGTGTTGCAGCACTGCAGAAGCCGACGAGTGGCAGCGTGACGGTGATGGGACAGAACATCGCAGGCGTGAGCGAACGCAAGCTCAAGCCGCTGCGCAAGCGATTCGGCTTCGTCTTCCAGGACCCGTCGGCGTCACTGAATCCGCGACTGACCGTCGGGCAATGCATCGCCGAGCCGATGATCGTGCACAAGTACGGCTCCACGGATGCGGTCGCCGCGAGGACCACCGAACTGCTCGACGCCGTACAACTGCCGTCGGGCACCGACAAGCGCTACCCACACGAGCTCTCCGGTGGGCAGCGGCAACGCGTCAGCCTGGCGCGGGCACTGGTGCTCGGTCCGGATCTGGTGGTGGCGGACGAGCCGACCAGTGCCCTCGACGTCTCGGTGCAGGCAGCGGTGCTGGACCTGTTCGAGGCGCTACAGCAGGAATTCGGTTTCGCGTGCCTGTTCATCAGTCACGATCTCGCCGTGGTGGACCGCGTCGCGCATCGGGTGGTGGTGCTGCGCAACGGGGGAATCGTCGAAGAGGGAACACCGTGGAAGATTCTGCGATCCCCGGAGGCGGACTACACGAAGAAGCTGTTGGCTGCGATTCCCGGCAAGCGCCTGCACACGTGAGTTCTTCTCCTGACCGGGCACTCCGGTACCGTTGGGGCCGCGCCGCACCGGGCGCTGACATGAACTAGTACACAGGCTGGAGCCGAATGACCGAGGAATCCCAACCCACGAGCGCAACTCACTCGGGCGGTGCCTCCTACGCGGCGGCCGGGGTCGACATCGCCGCAGGAGACCGAGCAGTGCAGCTGTTCGCGCCGCTCGCCAAGAAGGCCAGTAGGCCCGAGGTGATGGGCGGTCTCGGCGGTTTCGCCGGTCTCTTCGCACTCAAGGGCGACTACCGCGAGCCTGTCCTGGCGGCCTCGACCGACGGCGTCGGCACCAAGGTCGCCGTCGCGCAGGCCCTCGGCAAGCACGACACCCTCGGCCTCGACCTCGTGGCCATGGTCGTGGACGATCTCGTCGTCTGTGGTGCCGAGCCGTTGTTCCTGCAGGACTACATCGCCGTGGGCCGCGTCGTTCCCGAGCAGGTCGCCGAGCTGGTCAAGGGCATCGCAGAAGGCTGCATCATCGCCGGCTGCGCATTGCTCGGCGGCGAGACGGCCGAGCACCCGGGACTGATGGCCGACGGCGATTACGACCTCTCGGCCACCGGCATCGGCGTCGTCGAGGCGGATTCGATCCTCGGACCCGAGCGGGTGCGTCCCGGTGACGTCGTCATCGGCATGGGATCGTCGGGTCTGCACTCCAACGGCTACTCCCTCGCCCGCAAGGTGCTGCTCGAGATCAACCACATGGATCTCGGCGGACACGTCGAGGAATTCGGCCGCACGCTCGGTGAAGAACTGCTCGAACCCACCAAGATCTACGCCAAGGACTGCCTCGCGCTCGCAGCCGAGACCGACGTCCGCACGTTCTGCCACGTGACCGGCGGCGGACTGGCGAACAACCTCTCACGGGTCATGCCCGAGGGTCTTGTCGCCGAACTCGACCGCACCACCTGGAGCCCGGCTCCGATCTTCTCGCTGATCGCTCAGCGCGGACGCGTCGAGCGGGCCGAGATGGAGCAGACGTTCAACATGGGTGTCGGCATGGTGGCCATCGTGGCACCCGAGGACGTCGACCGAGCACTTGCAGTGCTGACCGCACGCCACATCGACTGCTGGACTCTCGGCACGGTGAAGAAGGCGACCGGTAAGGACGTCGCCGACGAGCGTGCGTTGCTGCTGGGTAACCATCCGCGGTTCTGACCGCGGCAAGGTTCTGATCGTCCGAACATCGGGCGAACAAGTGAGGGGGAGCCGCTGTGCGGCTCCCCCTCAGTCGTTGTCGTGCACAGTACTAGCGTCGCCAGTCCTCGTACTCGTCTTCCTCGACTCGGGAATGCACATCCGAGTCAGAGTGGATGCCACGATGGGAGTTGGACGAACCACCGGAGAGCTCTCTTTGCAGACTCTCCAAGTCCGTTGTCGGCGAGCTGTACTTGAGCTCACGAGCGACCTTTGTCTGCTTTGCCTTAGCCCTGCCTCGGCCCATGGCGGTGCCCCCTCGCGGACTTGCGGGGCGGCCTGGGGAAATTTGGCGGCCCCGTTAGAGTTGGTATTTCTTCCTGGCACACACTCTAGCGCGCGAATCGCTGCGATGCGCATACGGCACCACGTGTTGGGGGCGCGCACGGTGATGCGACACGCCCGGGCCGGGGGTCGATGCCGCCTGTACCTGCGCATATCCGTGCAGAGGCAAACTATCTTCGTTCTGCGACACGAAATCGGTAGTGCTGCGCGTCATGGTCGCCGCAACGATTCGAGCGCTGCAGCGGCGTCGCGGTACACCTTCGGTGCCAATCCCGGCGCGTCCAGCAGAGTCTGCATCGCTGCGTGATCCCTCCCCTCGAACAGCATCCGCACCGTCACCCCGTGCTCGGGGACCGACGTCACGCTCACGGCGTCACCGCCGCCGAAGACCCCGGGTTCGAGCACTCGGAGATACGCACCCACATCACCGCGCGCGGTGAAGCGACGGATCCAACCGGGCTCGCCCATCCACCGTGCGAACGTTCCGCAGGGCTTGCGGGCGATCGTCACCTCCAACTCCACACTGCCCACCCGCCACCGTGAGCCGATCACCGCATCGGTCACCGGCACACCGGTGGTCCGCAGGTTCTCACCGAAACGTCCGGGAGGAACGGGCGTGCCCAGCTGATCGGCCCAGTACCTCGCCTCGTCCTCGTCGTAGGCATAGACGGCCTGATCGAGTCCGCCGTGGAACTTCGTGTCGCGGCAGTGATCACCACCGATGCCGAGCTCGTGGACGTCCACCGGCCCGTCGACGGGCCGTTTGTCGATGCCACTGTCGACCACCGCGCGGCGTCCGAACGGAACATCGGCGTGCACAACGCAGACAGCGAGAACGGTGCCGATCACCGGCCGCGCAGGCGGTCCACCGCAGCGCGACCGGCCTGGACGTCGTCGTACGACGGGATCGAATCGGGATCGATCGACGCCGCACACGGACCCGCCTCGAGGGCGGTATCGACCGGAACGGTCCGCTTGAGCAGAGCCAGTGCGATCGGCCCCAGCTCGAAGTGATCGATGACGGTACCGAGGCGGCCGACGGAGCGTCCGCCTGCGGTGACCGGATCGCCGGTGCCGGGCCGACCGTCCGCAGAACCGTCGAGATGCAGCAGCACCAGGTGCCGCGGTGGGCGACCGAGATTGTGCACCCGGGAGACGGTCTCCTGCCCGCGGTAGCAGCCCTTCTCCAGATGCACCGCGCCGAACTCGGCGGCGCTGCCGATCCAGCGAACCTCGTGCGGGATGGTCTTCTCGTCGGTGTCCACTCCTACGCGTGGACGCAACGATTCCACGCGCAACGCGTCGAACGCCCAGGTTCCGGCGGGAGCAGCTCCGGCGTCGCGCAGCCGGACGAACCAGTCGGTGATGTTCTCGCGGGGGATCACCACGTCGTACGAATTCTTTCCCGGCCAGGGCATACGCCGAACGAAACCGCCGCCGTCGATCGGCGAAGCACCGTACATCTCGGTCGGAGCAGGCAGGTCGGCCTTGCCGAGCACCGACGACGAGTCGGATCCGAGGACGGTGAGAACGGCGAGTTCGTCGGCCTGGCGGGGTTCGGCCTTGGCCCAGAACACCATCTTCTTCAGAAACGAGAGCAGATCCGGGCCGGCTGCGCGCTCGGTGTCGATGTACGTGACGCCGGCCAGGTCGGTCTGCACGAAGTGATGCTCGATGCGGCCGTTGACGTCGAGACTGAGATTCTCGGCCGAGCTGCCGTCGGCCAGGTTCGTGACGAGTTGGCTCGAGATGGTGTTCAACCAACTCAGGCGCTCGTCTCCGCTGATGGCGAGGACGAAGCGGTGGGACCGATCGATGACGGCAGCGCCGCTGACCGCGTCGCGTTGTTCACCGAACGGATTGCCGTAGTGCCAGGCCACCCCGGCATCGACGCTGTCGTCGGGGGAGGGCACTGCGCCGGGAAGTGTCAGAAGTGGACTCGGGCTGATCGTGACTGTGTCGGACACAGCTCCATAGTAGGAGCCCGTCGGCGAGGCAACTCGATGACCGGTCCCTTTACACCCCCGAAACGGCGACGACACGGCACCGCGACGACGCCTACCTACCGTGTCGATCCATGAAGAAACTGGCGCATCCAGCCGCGCAGATCGGCCTCGCCGCGATCGGCGGCATCGTGTTCGGGTTGGTGGTCGGCGAATGGGCCGCGAACCTGAAGTTCATCGGCGATCTGTTCATCCGACTGATCCAGATGTCGATCGTCCCGCTGGTGATGGCCTCGGTCATCGTCGCCACCGGATCGATGGCAGGAGCGGGAACCGGCAGGATCGCCTTCCGCACCTTCAAGTGGATGATCGGGTTCTCGGTGGTTGCGGCCGTGCTGGCCTGGGTGCTGAGCAGCATCGTCCGCCCGGGCGCGGGCATGGTGTTCACCCAGCAGCTCGATCCGTCGCTCGAGGAATCGGCGGGAGAGGCGCTCGGCTGGCAGGACACCTTGCTCAACTTCGTCAGCACCAACGTGTTCGACGCCATGTCGACGGCGACGATGGTGCCGATCATCGTCTTCTCGCTGCTCTTCGGTATCGCGCTGCGCAGTCACATCACCAAGACCGGCAACACCCAGGTGCTCTCGTTCATGGACCAGATTCAGCAGATCGTCCTGACGATGATCCGGCTCGTCATGGTCATCGCCCCGGTCGGCGTGTTCTGTCTGCTCGCCGCGCTCGCCGGAGACGTCGGGTTCTCCGTGGTCTCCACTGCACTGAGCTACCTCGGCACCACGCTCCTCGGGGTGCTGATTCTGTTCGCGCTCTTCGTCGTGGTCGTGACGATGCGCACCCGATTGAACCCGTGGAAGCTGCCCAGCAAGCTCACCGAGCAGACGGCCGTCGCAGTGACGACCACGAGCTCGGCCGTCACCTTCCCCACGGTGCTGCGCAACACCGTCGAGAAGGTCGGCGTCAGCCAGAAGGTCGCCAACTTCACGCTGTCGATCGGGCTCACCATGGGCTCGTACGGTGCCGTTCTCAACTACATGATCGTGGTGATGTTCCTCGCGCAGGCAGGCAACATCGAGTTGAGTCTCGGGCAGATCGTGCTCGGCATGGGTCTGGCGGTTCTGCTCAACATGGGCACCATCACCGTGCCCGGCGGATTCCCCGTCGTCGCGATGTTCCTCGCGACCTCGCTCGACCTACCGTTCGAGGCCGTCGGCCTGTTGATCGCCGTCGACTGGTTCGCCGGAATCTTCCGTACGTTCCTCAACGTCAACGGAGACACGTTCGTCGCCATGCTCGTCGCCAACGCCGACGACGAGATCGACCGCGATGTCTACAACGGCACCAAGGTCGTCGTCGCCGAGGATCTCGACCTCGACGAGTACGCCGACGCGATGGCGGCGGCCGACCGAGCGGATTGATCGAACGCGTCCGCTCCCCTCTAGGGTGACGGGCATGTCGGAGTCGGTAGTGGTGACGTTGGACGGCCGGGTGCACGACGCGAATCGGCCGTTGCTGTTCGCCGACGATCTGGCCGCGGTGCGCGGCGACGGCGTGTTCGAGACGCTGCTCGTGCGCGACGGCGCGGCGTGTGCGGTCGAGTTGCATCTGGCTCGGCTGGTGGCGTCCGCGAAGGCACTGGACCTGCCCGTTCCCGATCTCGACCAGTGGCGCGCCGTCGTCGAACAGTCCGTCGGCCTGTGGGCGCGAGAGTCCGAGGACGAGGCAGTCCTGCGTCTGGTTCTCAGCCGCGGACGCGAGGGCGGCGGTGACCCCACCGCGTACGTGACGGTGGGAGCGCTGCCCGAGCGAGTGCGAGCCGCGCGCACCGACGGGGTGTCGGTGATCACGCTCGACCGCGGCTACTCGGTGGACTTCTCGTCCCGAGCGCCGTGGCAGCTCGCGGGGGCCAAGACGTTGTCGTATGCCACCAACATGGCCGCGCTCCGGCACGCGTCCGCTCAGGGCGTCGACGACGTCATCTATCTCAGCAGCGAGGGGCGGGTGCTCGAAGGTCCGCGCTCGACGGTGGTGCTCGCGCGCGGTAAGACTCTCGTCACACCGTCGGTCGAACAGGGCATCCTGGCCGGAACCACGGTCGCCGGGTTGTTCTCCGTAGCCGAGTCCGCCGGATGGACGTGCGAACGCGGACACCTGTATCCGGCGGATCTCATTGCCGCAGATGGTGTTTGGCTGGTCTCGAGCGTCACTCTCGCCGCGCGGGTCACGACGATGAACGGCGTCCCGCTCGGCACTCGGCGGCACACCGACGACGTTCGATCGATGGTCGATGCCGCCGTGGAGACGGCCGAAACTCGGTAGGAGTCCAACGACTCTGCCGAAGGACTCTTCCCTACTACTACTCGTAGTAGTACTGTCGAATTCGTCGCGGGCCAACGCCCTGACCTGCGGTGTTACCCGTCACAGTACGGGTGGAAGAGTTCGGAGCCCTGATGGACGCCTTGGATGTCTCACGTTGGCAGTTCGGTATCACCACCGTCTACCACTTCATACTCGTTCCCCTCACGATCGGCCTCGCTCCGATGGTGGCTGCCATGCAGACCATGTGGGTGATCACCGGCAAGGACTCCTGGTACCGACTGACCAAGTTCTTCGGCAAGCTCTTCCTCATCAACTTCGCCCTCGGTGTCGCCACCGGCATCGTCCAGGAATTCCAATTCGGCATGAACTGGAGCGAATACTCCCGCTTCGTCGGTGACGTGTTCGGCGCTCCGCTCGCACTCGAAGGCCTCGTCGCCTTCTTCCTCGAATCCACGTTCCTCGGACTGTGGATATTCGGATGGAGCAGACTCCCCAAACTCGTTCACCTGGCCACGATCTGGCTCGTCGCCATCGGCGTGAACGCCTCGGCGTACTTCATCATCGCCGCCAATTCCTGGATGCAGCATCCCGTCGGCGCGATCTACAACGAAGAGACCGGCCGCGCCGAACTGACCGACATCTGGGCACTGCTCACCAACAACACTGCACTGGCAGCATTTCCACACGCCGTGGCCGGAGCGTTCCTCACCGCCGCGACCTTCGTCGCAGGCATCTCCGGCTGGTGGATGGTCCGCGAGGCTCGTAAAGCGAAGACCGAGAACGAGTTCGACACGCTCCCGGCCCCGGCCACCGGGGTCGCTGCGCAGGCTCCGCTCCCGGCCGATGGGGTCACTGCGCAGGCTCCGCTCCCGGCCACCGACTCGCGTTCGATGTTCAGGTCGGCAGCGCGCATGTCCTTCATCGTCATGATCGTCGCGGGCGGCGCCCTCGCCATCACCGGAGACATCCAGGGCAAGCTCATGTTCGAGCAACAACCGATGAAGATGGCATCCGCAGAATCGTTGTGCGACACCGAGACCGGAGCCAGTTTCTCGCTCCTGACCGTGGGCACCCACAACAACTGCGAGTCCGTGGTCCACCTCATCTCGATCCCCGGCCTCACCTCGTTCCTGGCGGAGAACGACTTCGGTGCCACCGTGCAGGGAGTCAACCAACTGCAGGAGCAGTACGAGCAGCAGTTCGGCCCGGGCAACTACAAGCCCAACCTGTTCGTCACCTACTGGGCATTCAGGATGATGATCGGACTGGCCGCAGGCTCGGCACTGCTCGCGATCGCGGGACTGTGGGTCACTCGGGGTGGCCGGATTCCCGACCAGAAGTGGTTCTCGCGGTTGTCACTGCTGGCCATTCCGACGCCGTTCCTGGCGAACAGCGCCGGTTGGATCTTCACCGAAATGGGCCGCCAGCCATGGGTCGTCGCACCCAACCTGTCCGGCGTCGATCAGATTCGGCTCACCGTCGACCAAGGTGTCTCGGACCACCCCGTCGGCCTCGTTCTCGCCTCACTGGTGACGTTCACACTGCTCTATGCCGCTCTCGGTGGTGTGTGGTTCTACCTGCTCCGACGCTACGTGGTCGAAGGGCCTCTCGAACACGACGCGCATCCGCACGTCGACCCACCGGAATCGGAAGACGAAGAGCCCAAACAGCTCTCGTTCGCCTACTAGGGGATAGCAATGTCACTGCCCGAATTCTGGTTCTTCGTCATCGGCTTCTTCTTCGTCGGCTACTTCGTGCTCGAAGGGTTCGACTTCGGCGTCGGAATGCTCATGCCCATTCTCGGGCGGCACCCCGATTCCGCCACGGGGGAGAAGCGTCGACGCACCGTACTGAACACGATCGGCCCGGTCTGGGACGGCAACGAAGTCTGGCTCATCACCGCAGGCGGCGCGCTGTTCGCAGCGTTCCCCGAGTGGTACGCAACATTGTTCTCCGGCTTCTACCTCCCGCTGCTGCTGATCCTGGTGGCACTGATCCTGCGCATCTGCGCCATCGAATGGCGTGGCAAGATCGACGATCCGGTGTGGCGCAGGCGCTGCGACATCGGCATCGGTATCGGCTCGTGGGTACCGGCGGTGCTGTGGGGCGTTGCCTTCGCCAACATCGTGCGCGGCGTAGCCATCGACGAGAACAAGAAGGTCACCGCCGGCTTCTTCGATCTGCTCAACCCCTATGCACTGCTCGGCGGAGCCACGATGGCACTGGTGTTCGCGCTGCACGGCGCGGTGTTCATCGCACTCAAGACCTCGGGAGACGTGCACGAGGACTCGGTGAAAATCGCAGCGCGATTGGCAATTCCGGCAGTTCTCGTCGGCGGATCATTCGCTGTGTGGACCCAACTCGCCCACGGCAAGACATGGACCTGGGTACTCGTCGGCGTGGCAGCGGTGGCCCTGCTCCTCGTCGTCGCGCTGACGGCGAGAGTGCGCGAAGGCTGGGCCTTCGTGTTCACCAGCATTGCCATCGTTGCGGTTGTGGTGCTGCTGTTCGCCTCCCTGTTCCCGAACGTCATGCCGTCGAGCACGGATGCCGCCTTCGATCTCACCATCGGGAACGCGTCGTCCAGCCCGTACACACTGAAAGTGATGACCTGGGCCGCAGCGTTCGCCGCACCCATCGTCATCGGATACCAGGGGTGGACGTACTGGGTCTTCCGCCAACGCATTTCGAGTGCCCACATCCCGGACTCGATCGGACTGACGGTGAAATCGTGACCGCCTCCGCTCGCACGCGGGGACCGGTCGATCCCCGACTGTGGAAATACTCTCGATCCGCGCGGGGCTACCTGATCGTCACGGTTGCACTGTCGACCGTCGTCACGCTCTGCATCATCGTGAGCGCGTTGACAATCGGAACTGTGCTGGCAGGGGTCATCACCGAACCGACGGCCAGATCGCTGTCCGCCTGGACGACGGAACTGGCGGTGCTGGCGGGCGCAGTGGCCGTCCGTGTGCTGGCAACCGGAGCTCAGTCCCGCTACGCGCACCGGTCGGCGTCACGTGTGGTGGCCGAGCTGGAAGTGGAGGTGCTCACTGCAGCAACGCGATTCGAGCCTCGCGAGCTCGACCGCGAGCGGGAAGAATTGGTCGTCGTCGTGACCCGAGCAATCGGGGGTCTGCGGGCGTACCTGACCGGATACCTGCCGGCGCTGGTGTCCGCGGCCATCGTCACTCCGCTGGTTCTGATCGTCATCGTCACCCAGGACGTGACGTCGGCGGTGGTCATCGCGGTGACCTTGCCGCTCATTCCGATCTTCATGATTCTGATCGGGTTGCTGACCAAGGGCCGAGCCGCGGCGACGCTCTCCACGATGACCAGGCTGTCTGCACAGTTGCTCGATCTTCTGGCCGGCCTGCCGACCTTGCGCGCGCTGCGTCGCGAACACGGACCGGCCGCTCGCATCCGCGCACTGGGCGACGCGCACCGACGAACCACCATGCGCGCGTTGAAGATCGCCTTCCTGTCGTCGATGGTGCTCGAGTTGCTCGCGACCCTGTGCGTCGCGCTCGTGGCCGTCGGCATCGGATTGCGCTTGGTCTTCGGCGAGATGACTCTCGAATCGGGCATCATCGCGTTGATCCTGGCCCCCGAGGTGTACTTCCCGCTGCGCGCCGTGGGGACCCAGTTCCACGCAGCAGAGGACGGCGTCGAGGCCGCGGAGCGCGCCTTCCGAGTCCTGGACAGGCGTACGACACAGCCGACCGGCCGCCGGACCGTCGACGCTGCGACCGCGGACATCGAACTCGCCGGACTCACCGTCGCGAGCCGGGACGGCGACGCTCCGGCCCAGTTGAGTGCGCTGTGCCGCCCGGGCACCATCACGGTACTGACCGGGCCCAACGGCTCGGGTAAATCGACTGCACTGCACGCGGTTCTGGGACTCACGACGCCCACGAGCGGCGCGGTTCTGGTCGGCGGTGTGCCCGTGGTCGATCTCGATCTCGACCGATGGTGGGCACAGGTCGCCTGGCTTCCGCAGCGGCCGATACTGCTTCCCGGCACGCTCCACGAGAACGTCACCCTCCACGGCATGCCCGCCGCCGCCGCACTGGACGCGGCCTGCCGCGCTTCGGGATTCGATGCCGTACTGCGAGAGCACCCGAACGGCTGGAACACCCGCGTCGGTCAGGGTGGAGTCGGTCTGTCGCTCGGCGAGCTGCAACGTCTGGCTCTGACCCGAACGTTCGTCTCCGCTGCTCCGGTGATGGTGCTGGACGAGCCCACGGCGCACCTGGATGCGGCGAGCGAACGGACTGTGCTGCAGGCCCTTCGAGATGCAGCCGATCGCGGCGTCACCGTGGTGATGGTCGGTCACCGGCGCTCGGTACTGCACGCCGCAGACCGCGTCGTCGAGGTGCGAAGCAGCTCAGAGGTGGCACGGGAGTTCGATCATGTCTGATCTACGACGCGCGCTGGCCCTGTTCGAGCTCTCCCCACGGCGGGTGGCACTGGCCGTGGCCGCAGGCGTGGCAACTCTCGGCAGCGCACTGGCACTCGCCGCACTGTCGGCATGGTTGATCACCCGAGCGTGGCAGATGCCTCCGGTGCTGGATCTGACCGTCGCAGTGGTGGCCGTTCGTGCATTGGGCATCTCCCGCGGGGTGTTTCGCTATCTCGAACGATTGACCACACACGACGCGGCCCTGCGCGGTACGACGGCAGCGCGCACGAGGATCTACGAACGACTGGCGAACGGGCAGGGCGCGCTCACTCTGCGGCGCGGTGACGTCCTGGCTCGCACCGGGGCGGACGTCGACGTGCTCGGCGACGTCGTCGTACGCGCGATCGTTCCCATCTGCGTCAGCGTCGTGATGATGCTCGCAGCCGTAGGACTGGTCGCCGCTATCGCGCCTGCCGCCGCGTCGATCCTGGCGGTGTCCTTGCTGATCGCGGGGGTGGGCGCACCGATCCTGGCGGCGCGGTCGGCACGGGTCGCCGAAGAGGCCGGAGCCGACGCCGACGCGCGGTTCACCGAGACGGCCGTTCGGGCACTCGACCACGCCGCAGAGCTGCGGGTCGCCGGACGACTCGACGCGACGCTCACCGAAGCCAATGGGGCAGCTCAGGACTCGGTTCTCGCACGCGACCGGGCGGCACGACCGTCGGCGCTGGCCGATGCCGCCGGTCCGCTGTCGATCGGTGCATCGGTGATCGGGTCCTTGCTCGTCGGCATCGGGCTGTACGGACCGACCGGAGGCACCGCAGGTGGCATGACACCGATGGCCCTGGCCATCGTCGTGCTGGTTCCGCTGGCCGCCTTCGAAGCGACGGCGGCACTGCCCGGAGCGGCAATCGCCCTGATGCGTGGACGAATCGCGGCAACTCGAATCCTGGCCATGCTCGATGCGGCTCCGCCGCAGTGGCGTGGTCATGTGCCCTCTGAGGCACTTGACCGCACCACTGCGCGAAGCGCACTGATCGGACCCAGCGGATCGGGCAAGAGCACGATGCTGCGGGAGTTCGCCGAGGAATGCGGTTCGGAGGCAGCGCTGTTCGCCGAGGACGCGCACCTGTTCGACACCTCGATTCTGGAAAACCTGCGGGTGGTGCGCGGCGACGTGGACGAACAGGAAGCAATCAGGGCACTGCAGAAAGTCGGCCTCGGTCCATGGCTCGACGCTCTGCCGCTCGGAGTCCACACCACCCTGGTGGGCGGCGCACAGGCCGTCTCCGGGGGAGAGCGCCGCAGACTGCTGCTCGCGCGGGCTGTGCTCAGCACGGCACCGATCGTGCTGCTCGACGAACCGACCGAGCACCTGGACCGAATCTCCGGCGAATCGATACTGCGCCAGCTGCTCACCACGGACGGAGGATTGTTCGGAGCCGACCGAACAGTGGTGGTCGTCACCCATCAACTGCCGGAGCGCACCGACGCCGACCAGGTGATCGACCTCGGCTCGGACAGTGCGAAAAAACTCTTTGCCGACTCGGAAACTCGGGCGTACGTTGTGAAGTACACGAGAGAGGAGGTGGTCTGAAGTTGATGAACTCTAGGACGCGTGAGGTGGCTGTCAGCTAGCCGCAATCGCTGACGGATTCACTGCGAAGACCGCGCGAGCGGCAAGCGAATCCCAGACAGCTACCCGGCCCCCGAGCCCCCGACCTGTCCGGTCAGGACCTGACATCAGGTATGGCTCGGGGGCCGTTCGCGTGCAGTGGGTAGTGCTGAAGAGTCAGCCGATGTAACGAGTCAGGCGCGCGGACAACCGCGGTGCCAATGGGCCGTCGGCGACGACTCGTTCTTCGACGTACGCGAGATCCCCGCCTTCGACAATGCCGTAGAGCCGCTTGGCCCCTCCGACCAACGCACCCGATGTGCTACGGATGACGACATCGGTGGCCAGTTCCCAGGACGACTTGGTGAGTGCATGGCCGTAATACAGTTCGACGACGCCGGTGCTGTGTGTCAGCAACAGCTCGACGACCTCTTCGTCCTCGGAACCCTTGAGCCCGTTGCCACCGCTCATGCGCCAGAACCCGGTTTCGCGGAGATCGGGGTGTGCGAAGTTACCGTCGGAATCGAGTCGCCACGAACGTGATTCCCAGCTCAGGTAGCTACCGCCGTCGTGGGTGACGACGATCTGCTGACCGAAGGGGTAGTCGGTACCGGACTCGGGGTCGTGTCCTTCGCCTTCACCGCGCCACACGCCGACGAGAGGCAACAGAGCGAGCATCGACGGGTGCAGATCGGGGCCGAGGCGGAGGTTGGCCGTGTCGTCGGGATGCGGGATGTCCGGCAGGACCGGAACGTTCCGCGTCGACGCGTCGGCGAACTTCTGCTCGGCAGCCGCTATTGCTTCGTCGCCACTGGTGATGGGGGTATCGAGCCCCTCGTCAGCACTGCCGGGTCGACCCGCAACCGGTTCTGTCACGATTCGTCGTTGACCAGTCGGTAGACGACATACAGCGAAAACGCGATGATGGCTACTGCCGCAAGCGCCAGCAATACCTCGAAGAAGATGACCACGAGAGCGAGTTTAACCCGCTGCGATCGTCGTCGAGAACAGCGGCCCGAATCCGGGCTGTGTCCTTGGTGACATCTACCCAACTTCGGGGCCGTCAGTGCGCTGGATCACTCGTATTGATGGAGAAAGCCCGGCGAGCAGGTACCTTCTTCGGGGGGCGTCGGGTGCTCGAGGGCGAGGGCTCGACGTTTTTCACTGTGTTCTGTCGAAGGCTGGGGAGGTCTCCGTAACAATGCTGCGTCGTAAACGGACATCGTCGTTCGGATCCGTGTCGTTCAAATCCGCGGTGTGTGCACTGGCGTTGGCTCTTGCCGCACCGGCAGCCGCGCTCGCCGCCCCGGATTCGGGATCGGCGGATTCCGGCTCGTCCGACTTCGGGTCGTCGCAGGGCCCGAACATCGACCCCAACAATTACGCGCAGGACTGCCCGGATGTGTTGATGCTCGCCGTGTCCGGTGCCACCGACTCGGATTCGGGGCGCAATCCTCTGAACGAGGAATCGTCGACGGTGGCGTCGAACTGGGTCGGCAACGTCACGGTTCCCACCGGTGAGGTCAATGCAGGCAGCCCGGGCACGGTCGGCTGGCTGTACGTTCCCTACGCATCGACGTACGGCGTCGGTGTGCTCGACGACGTTTCGACCTATCAGAACACCATCGCCGAAGGCATCGCGTCGACGAATCGTCTGATGGACGAGTACAAGACCAAGTGCGGTGACAGGACGAAGTTCGTTCTGGTCGGGTACAGCGTCGGCGGCGAGATACTCGACCGGATGGCCGTCGAGATCGGTCACCGCGATCCCGACGCGCTGGTCACCGCCGACGATATTGCCGGAGTGATGATGGTCGGATCGCCGTACCGGCCGGCCGGGGTGCCGAATTTCGATGACGAGCCCGGCGAGTCACTCGGTGGATTCATGGACCAGTCGCCACGGGACTACGGAACGTTGACCGACAAGGTCACCTGGTCGTGCCGACCCTGGGATCTCTCGTGCGATGCGCCCGACAAGATCGAACTGCTGCAGCTGGCCCTGGGGGTTCTGGGCCAGATGCGCTTCACCCTGCTCAACCCCGTTCAGACGGTGGCCGATTTCGCCCGGACGGTGGCCACGATCGCCACTCGTGCGATCGTCGACATCGCGACGAACAAGTCGTGGCTCGAATCGGACGAAACGCTGCTACAGGTCCTGGTGAAGGTGTCCGACCAGCAGTATCAGGTCGACGACGCCAAGGCGGTGGCGGCTCTGTCCCCCGACCAGCTGCTCGCCGACCTCAACTGGGCACTCGGGCCGGGTGCGGACACCGTCGAGGCCAAGCTGCGCGCCGAGGGCGAAGGAATGGTCGAGAACAACAAGGGCATCGCCGACGTCGTACTCGGGCCGTACCTGCTGCTCGGATTCCTGCAGCACCTGTCGTACTGGTACAACGACCCCAACGACGGTTACGAGTGGGAGAGCGAGAAGATCGTCGCGTGGGTGACGGACCTCGCCCGCACCGAGCGCGAGAAGAAACAAGCACCTGCTCCCGACACCGCCGCACCGCAGGACTCGCCCGCCGAGGCCCCGGCCGAACCTCGATTGCTGCCGGAGCCGGGGACGGTCACCCAGATCAGCGATCTCGGCGCGTTCCTCGAGTCCCAGGGAATTCCGGTACCGGAAGGGATGTTCCCGCCGCAGTACTCGACGGTTCCCGATCCGGCGGCCCCGGCACCCGTTCCCAACTAGAGGCCTCCGGAAGAGCGAAAAACCCCCGCACCTGCGAGCAGGTGCGGGGGTTTTCTCGTGAGATACGAACGGGCGGAATCAGACTCCGACGGTGACGTTCGCCGAGTGCACGCCTGCGCCGTCGGGAGCGATGAC
The DNA here is from genome assembly GCF_002258285.1 of Rhodococcus sp. 06-418-5. Taxonomy (NCBI): domain Bacteria; kingdom Bacillati; phylum Actinomycetota; class Actinomycetes; order Mycobacteriales; family Nocardiaceae; genus Rhodococcus; species Rhodococcus sp. 06-418-5. Next base: position 13,359 of record NZ_NOYE01000005.1, on the reverse strand, counting down.
GGTGTCGCCGTTGCCCGATGCCGACAGTGCACGCAGCGTCCACTGTCCGGGGGCGGCGAAGAACCGGAAGTCTCCGGTGCCCGACGCGACGACCTCTGCGGTGAATTCGCCGCTGCCGTCGAGCAGACGCACGAAAGCCCCGGCTACGGGCTCACCGTCGCCTGCGAGGACGCGGCCGGTGATGACCGTCTCCTTCTCGACGTCGACGCCTGCGGGGATGGTCTGGCCTTGCACGGGTGCTCCACACATATCAGCGAACCTCCAGCTCGATGGGTGCTCCGACGAGAGAGCCGTATTCGACCCAGCTGCCGTCGTAGTTCTTGACGTCTTCCTTGCCCAGAAGCTCCTTGAGGACGAACCAGGTGTGGCTCGAACGCTCGCCGATGCGGCAGTAGGCGATGGTGGCCTTGCTGTCGTCGTAGCCCTTGGTCTTGTACAGCTCTTCGAGCGCTTCGTCGGACTTGAACGTGCCGTCCTCGTTGGCGGTCGTGCTCCACGGGATGTTGATCGCAGACGGCACGTGGCCACGCTGCTGCGCCTGTTCCTGCGGAAGGTGAGCCGGGGCGAGGATCTTGCCCGAGAACTCGTCGGGCGAACGCACGTCGATCAGGTTCTTGTTGCCGATGGCGTCGATGACCTCGTCGCGGAACGCGCGGATCGACAGGTCGGGTGCCTCGGCTCGGTACTGCGTGGTCTCACGGCTGACGACGTCCTTGGACAGCGCGCGGCCGTCGAGCTCCCACTTCTTGCGGCCACCGTCGATGAGCTTGACGTCCTTGTGTCCGTACAGCTTGAAGTACCAGTAGGCGTAGGCGGCGAACCAGTTGTTGTTTCCGCCGTACAGGACGACGGTGTCGTCGTTGCTGATGCCCTTGGCCGACAGCAGGTCCGAGAACTGTTCCTGGTTCAGGAAGTCGCGGCGAACCGGGTCCTGCAGGTCCTTGCGCCAGTCGAGCTTGATCGCACCTTCGATGTGTCCGCCGTCGTAGGCGCTTGCGTCTTCGTCGACCTCGACGAAGACGGTCTTCGGTGCGTTCAGGTTCTGCTCGGCCCAGTCGGCAGAGACCAGGACGTCGGAGCGAGCCATGGTGTTCCTTTCGGTGTTTCTCTATGGATCGGTGTAGGTCAAGCAGTGGTGCGCGAGGTGGTGCGCAGTCGCGCAGCGAGGGGGTAGATCATGCAGCCGAGGCATACCGCGAATGCGGCGTTGAGGAAGGCCGCGAACAACGCGAAGCCCGTGGCCACGGTGCCGACGACGGGAGCGCCGAGCGCGAAGCCGAGAACTCCGACGGCGGCGAACACGAAGCCCACCAGTTGAGCGAACTTCAACGGTGCCACCGGCTCGCGTTCACTGGTGGGGGACAGCCTCGGTGCGACGAATGTCGCGTAGATCGTGCCGTACGGACTGTGTTTGGGTCCGCGGACGGCTCCGATTCCGAACACGATCGCCTGTAACCCGAGCAGGATCGCCGCCGCGGGGACCGAGAACGTGGTGAGGACGAGAACGAGGACCAGGACGGCGGTGGTGATCCATGCGGCGAAGCGCGGTCCGCGAACATCGACCTGGTCGACGGTGGTGTCGGTGGTGGTTCTGGTGTCGGGTGTCGACATCGAGATGTACTCCTGTGCGAGGCCGGGGCACGCCGCATGGGCAGTGCTCGGACGTGGATTTCGATCATCGGGCCGGACATCACGCATGGGCGTGGCGGCAGAAGGAAATCAGCAGCAGCGACAGCAACAACCGCCCAGTCGGCACAGATCAACTGTGCGTCGACTGGTGAGCATCAGCTCGCGGCGGGAGAACACGAAGAGCATCCTACCCGTTACCAGCGTCGGGTCCTACCGTCGGTCTCGGGAGGGCCGGTCAGAGGTTGTCGAGCGCGGACCGTAGCGCCGCAGCGGACGGCACCCCCGCGATTCTGGAGCGCCGTTGCAATGCGCTGTCGAGGACGAACGTCGTGGGCAGTGACAGCACGCCCAGCTCGCGGGCGAGGATCGGATGGGCGTCGATGTCGAGTTCGAGTTCCCGAGCGTCGTTTCGCCCGTCCAACACCTGCCCGACGACGCGTCGCACAGCTGCGCACGGTCCGCACCAGTCCGCCGAGAAGTGCAGCACCGTCGCGGAGTCGGTCGCGGCACCCGCGTCGAGCAGAAGTGGGTACAGAGCGTCGGTCTCGGATTCGGTGGTACGCACTGCCCGCACTGCACCCGATCGGCTGCGGAGAAACAATCCGGTGGCGACGGCCAGTATCGCCACGACGACCAGAACTGTGATCCCTGTCACGGCTTCTCGATCTCGTTGAGGTCGATGGTCACGTTCTCGCCCGACCCTTCGATGACGATCTGCGAGCCCTCCGCGTAGACGTCGGTCGGGAGGAGCCCGAAGGGCAGGTTCTGACGCTCGATGGTCTTGGTGAACAGTCCCAGCACCGTGGGCTCGGCGAAATCGGGGATCGAGAAATCTGCCTGACCCTCCGGGCCGAAATAGAAGTCCGACGCCACGATGGCGACGCTGTCACCTTCGAGCAACAGGTCGGCCTTGACGCTCACCGTCGTCTCGAGGGGGCCGACCGGAACCGTTCCGGTCAGCACGACGCCACCGGTCGTGGTCTTGCCCGACCCACCGGAACCGCCGGTACCGTCCGACTTGTCGGCCGGCGGGGCGGAAACCTGCAGGTCGACGATGCCGAGGAACCGGCCGAGGTCCGTCGCCTCGATACGGACGCGGCCGTCGAGCTCGTCCACCGGGATCGCTCGAACGTTGTTGTCGATCAGGTCGGACAGCGCGATGTGCACGCCGCGGAGATTGGCCTCGATCGTCGTCGAGCCGACGTAGTCGGTCGGCACGTCCTGCGCTCGGATCTCGATGTTCTGATAGCGGCCGTCCGCCGCCTGGGTGAGGAACGGGAAGCCGTGCACGATCACCTGAGGGTCCGAGGTGAGCTCACCGCCCGCTCGGATCGCGCGGGAGACCCGGTACTCCGAGTAGGCCGCTGCGCCGAAATCGACCACGAGCGCGAGGGCCAGCAGGCTGGCGAGTCCGATGAGAAGTGTGCGCACGGGTCCATTGTGACCGACGGATCGCGTACTGCCCTCTTCGGCCGGTTGTACGGACAAGCTAGTCTGTGTCCTTGACGATCACTCCAATCCAGCCTGGGCTGGACCGGCCAGCAGTAAGAATGGAGACGCAGTGGAGCTCCTACTACTGACCTCCGATCCCCATCCGGAGGGCGTTCTGCCGTCCCTCGCTCTCCTGGCGCATCACGTACGCCCGGTGCCCACCGAGGTGTCCTCGCTTCTCGAAGCCGGTTCGGCAGACATCGCACTGGTCGACGCGCGCACCGATCTCGCTGCTGCTCGTGGTCTGTGTCGTCTGCTGGGGAGTACCGGATCGGCCATCCCCGTCGTGGCAGTTCTCACCGAGGGCGGACTCGTCGCGGTGAACTCCGATTGGGGCCTCGACGACATCCTGCTTCCCGGCACCGGCCCCGCGGAGCTCGACGCTCGACTGCGGTTGCTGGTCGGCCGTAGCGGGGGAGTTGCCAGCCCGGAGACCTCGGGCAAGATCACCCTCGGCGAACTGGTCATCGACGAAGGCACGTACACCGCGCGTCTACGAGGCCGTCCGCTCGATCTGACCTACAAGGAATTCGAGCTGCTGAAGTATCTGGCTCAGCATGCGGGCCGGGTCTTCACTCGCGCCCAGCTCCTGCAGGAAGTGTGGGGCTACGACTTCTTCGGTGGTACGCGCACCGTCGACGTCCATGTTCGACGCCTCCGCGCCAAGCTCGGTACCGAGTACGAGTCGCTCATCGGAACCGTGCGGAACGTGGGATACAAGGCTGTTCGTCCGGCGCGCAATGCCAAGGGTGGACCGGTGGCATCGGACGCTGCCGGCGGGGATTCCGACGATGCGGATTTCGAGTTCGAGCAAGAGAGTACGCTCTCGTAGATGAGTTCGGATCCTGCCTTCGACGTCCATTCGATCGACGGCGGAGCACCGTCTTCCCGAGTTTCCTACGAGATTCATCGAATCCTTTCGCGCGCAACGGAAGCCGACGGCACTGCGCCCTTGTCGGAGCAGGCCGTGAAGGCCGTCGACGACGGCGACGAGGTCGTTCGGTTCGTCGCGACCGAGGACGATCGTGTGGTGGGCTACGTCGGAATCGCCGACGGGATGGCCGAGGCCGTCGTCGACCCTTCCTTCCGCGGTCACGGTGTCGGGCGCGAATTGGTTTCTCGCGCACTCGATGTCGGCTCCGATACCCGTATCTGGGCGCACGGCAATCTGCCCGCCGCACGGTCCGTCGCTGCGGCGCTCGGGCTGCAGGTGGTTCGCGAGTTGCTCCAGATGCGTCGCTCGTCCGGGCATCCCGATCTTCCGGATGTTGTTGTGCCGGAAGGTATTACACTCCGAACCTATCGGGGGCATCAGGACGACGCCGAGCTGCTGCGTGTGAACAATGCGGCCTTCTCGTGGCATCCCGAACAGGGTGGCTGGACCGATCGCGACATCGACGCACGGCGAGAAGAATCGTGGTTCGATCCGGCGGGCCTGTTCCTGGCGTTCGAGGAGGGCAGTGACCGCCTCCTCGGTTTCCACTGGACGAAGGTCCACCGGGCCGAGGGTGCGGAACCGGCCATCGGCGAGGTGTACGTGGTCGGAATCGACCCGCAGTCGCAGGGTCGTGGTCTGGGGCGGGTGCTGACGCTGGCCGGCCTGCACTATCTACGCAGCAGAGAACTGGGCCAGATCATGCTCTACGTCGAGGCCGACAACACCGCTGCCGTGCACACGTACACCAAGCTGGGCTTCGAGAACTACCACGTGGATGCCGCATACGCGCGCAGTGCGTGAACGGACACACCGACTGCGGTGTTCATCTCCCGTTCACCTATGCGGGGGTAAACGTCTACCACCTGCCCTTACCTTTCTCGATGGGCGACAACCTACGTCGCCTGGTGCGAGGTTTCTTTCGGAGCCGGCACCCACACAGTCACAGCGCGGCCGCTCAGGTCCGAGCCGTGGACACGGCCTACAGATTCCCCGGAGGAAACAGGTGAACCTCAAGCGCAACGGTGCTCTCATGAGTGCAGTGGCCATCAGTGCCATGTTGCTGACCGCATGTGGTAGCGACGCCAACGTCGCCACCACGGACGGCGCATCCGACTCCTCGGCTACCTGCGAGGGCAAATCCCCGCTGACCGGCGAAGGCTCGTCCGCGCAGCAGAACGCAATGTCCAACTTCACCTCGATCTACTCCGGCGTGTGTGCCGGCAAGGCAGTCGAGTACACCACCAGCGGCTCGGGTAACGGCCGAACGCAGTTCGTCGCCGGACTGGTCGACTTCGCCGGCTCCGACTCCGCGATCAAGGACGAGCAGGCAGTCGAGGCGGCCACCCGCTGCGACAGCAACCCGGCGTGGAACCTTCCGCTGGTCTTCGGACCGGTCGCCGTGGCCTACAACCTCGACGGTGTCGACAACATCGCGCTGAACCCGGACGTCATCGCGCGCATGTTCACCGGCCAGATCACCACCTGGAACGATCCTGCCATCGCCGCACTCAACGAGGGCGTCGACCTGCCGGCCACCGCGGTCACCCCCGTCTACCGCTCCGATTCCTCGGGCACCAGCGACAACTTCCAGCGCTTCCTCGCCGCTTCGGCTCCCGAGGCGTGGACCCTGAACCACAGCTCCGACTGGGCCGGCGGCGTCGGCGAAGGTGCCAACGGATCCTCGGGCGTGGCCCAGGCCGTCGCGGCCACCCCCGGCTCGGTCACCTACGTCGAGAAGGGCTTCGCCGATCAGGAGAGCCTCGGCACGGCTGCCGTCGACTTCGGCAACGGACCGGTCGAGCTCACCACCGAGTCGGCTGCCGCAGCCATCGACGCGGCAACGTTCTCCGGCGAGGGCAACGACCTCGTCATCGACATCGACGCGCTGTACGCCAGCAACGAGGCCGAGACCTACCCGTTGGTTCTCGCCACCTACGAGATCGTCTGCTCGGCGGGGTACGACCCCGAGACCTCGGCAGCAGTCAAGTCGTTCCTGCTCAGCGCAGCCAACGAGGGTCAGCAGGGCCTCGAGGAAGCCGGCTACGTGCCGCTCCCCGAGTCCTTCAAGGAGCGTCTGACCACCGCTATCGAAGCAATCGCCTGATTCAATGAGACGTAACCCTGCTTCGGCTCGTGGCAACGCGAGCCGAAGCAGGACCGTCCTCGACCTCCACACGAGACAGTGAGCGGTATGAGCGACACCCACTCGATGACCGGCGTCCCCTCTGCGGCTACCGTGCCCACCGCGGGTGCCGCGCACAAACCGGAAGAACCACAATTGTCAGACAAGAACAAGACGGGGACCGTCACACGTCCCGGTGACAGGATCTTCTCCGGCCTCGCCACGGGCTCGGGCATCTTCATCATCGCCCTGATCGCCGCCGTGGGCATCTTCTTGCTCTGGCGTGCCATCCCTTCACTGTCGAACAACACGGTCAACTTCCTGACCTACAACGGCGCGTGGGACACCTCCAACACCTCGGCCATGGTGTTCGGCGTTCTCGATCTTTTCCTGGTCACCGTCACGGTGTCTCTCTTCGCGCTGATCCTCGCGATGCCTGTCGCACTCGGCATCGCCATCTACCTGACGAACTACGCACCCAAGCGAGTCGCGGGACCGCTCGGTTACGTCATCGATCTCCTGGCCGCAGTTCCGTCGATCGTCTTCGGCCTCTGGGGCCTGTACGTCCTCGCGCCCGCCATCAGCCCGTTCGCAGAGTGGCTGAACGCCAACCTGGGTTGGTTCCCGCTCTTCGGCACCGGCTCGGTCTCCATCGCAGGCGGTGGCACCATCTTCACCGGTGGCATCGTGCTCGCGGTCATGATCCTGCCGATCATCGCCGCGGTGACCCGCGAGGTCTTCATGCAGACGCCGAAGGGGCAGATCGAAGCAGCTCTCGCCCTCGGAGCCACCCGCTGGGAGGTCGTGCGCACCACGGTCATTCCGTTCGGAAAGTCCGGCTACGTCAGCGGCTCCATGCTCGGTCTCGGTCGTGCACTCGGTGAGACCATCGCGCTCTACATCATCATCCGCAGCACTCAGGCAACGTTCGGCGGAACATTGTTCGACGGCGGTTCCACGTTTGCCACGAAGATCGCGCTGGCCGCGGGCGAGTTCAACAACCCGCTCCAAGCCGGTGCCTACATCGCCGCGGGTCTGGTGCTCTTCATCCTCACCTTCGTCGTCAACGCCGGTGCCCGCGCCGCCATCGCCGGAAAGAAGGACTGACCCGTGACCGCAACCATGGACAAGCCCGTCAAGGAACCGACGTTCCAGGGCGTCAGCGCACGGCGTAAAGCGTCCAACCTCACGGCGACGATCCTCGTCAGCCTCTCGGTTCTCGTCGCACTCGTACCGCTCATCTGGGTGCTCTACACGGTGATCTCACGCGGTCTGTCCGCCGTGGTCTCGCCCACCTGGTGGCAGAACTCGCAGGCCGGCGTCACCCAGTTCATCGCAGGCGGCGGCGCTTACCACGCCATCGTCGGAACACTCCTGCAAGGACTGTTCTGCGCCATCATCTCCATCCCGATCGGCATCTTCGTCGCCATCTACCTCGTCGAGTACGGGGCCGGTACACGACTGGCTCGAGTGACGACCTTCATGGTCGACATTCTGACCGGTGTTCCGTCGATCGTCGCGGCCCTGTTCATCTACGCACTGTGGATCGCCACCTTCGGATTCCAGCGCTCCGGTGTCGCCGTCGCATTCGCCCTTGTGCTCCTGATGATCCCCGTGATCGTGCGCTCGGCCGAGGAAATGCTGCGCATCGTCCCGCAAGACCTGCGCGAGGCGTCCTACGCCCTTGGCGTCCCGAAGTGGAAGACCATCGCCAAGATCGTCATTCCCACGGCCCTGTCCGGCATCGTCACCGGCATCATGCTCGCCCTGGCCCGAGTCATGGGCGAGACGGCACCGGTGCTGATCCTGGTGGGATCGGCCACCGCCATCAACTTCAACATCTTCTCCGGGCCGCAGACGTCTCTGCCGCTCATGATGGTCGACCTGCAGAAAGCAGGAACCGGCGTGCTCACCGCTGAGCGCATGTGGGGAGCAGCCCTGACGCTGATCCTGATCGTCGCAATACTCAACATCGGCGCGAAGTTGGTCTCGAAGTTCTTCTCGCCCAAGAACTTCTGACCCACCCGACTCCAGCGAATTCTAAGGAACGAAGAACATGGCAAAGCGTCTCGATCTCAAGGACGTCAACATCTACTACGGCAAGTTTCACGCCGTCTCCGACGTCACTCTGGCCGTACCGCCGCGCAGCGTCACCGCGTTCATCGGGCCGTCCGGCTGCGGTAAGTCGACCGTCCTGCGTTCGCTGAACCGTATGCACGAAGTCACCCCGGGTGCGCGCGTCGAGGGTTCGGTGCTGCTCGACGGCGAGGACATCTACGGCAGCGGCGTCGACCCCGTGGGTGTGCGTCGCACCATCGGCATGGTCTTCCAGCGCCCCAACCCGTTCCCGACGATGTCGATCCGGGACAACGTCGTTGCGGGCCTGAAGTTGCAGGGCGGCCGCGGCAAGAAGGAACTCGACGAGATCGCCGAGCGCTCGCTCAAGGGGGCGAACCTCTGGAACGAGGTCAAGGATCGCCTCGACAAGCCCGGTGGTGGCCTCTCCGGCGGTCAGCAGCAGCGTCTGTGCATCGCTCGCGCGATCGCCGTCTCTCCCGACGTCCTGCTGATGGACGAGCCGTGCTCGGCTCTTGACCCCATCTCCACCCTCGCCATCGAGGACCTGATCCAGGAACTCAAGCAGGACTTCACGATCGTGATCGTCACGCACAACATGCAGCAGGCCGCCCGTGTGAGCGACCAGACCGGCTTCTTCAACCTCGAGGCGACCGGCAAGCCCGGCAAGCTCATCGAGATCGACGACACCGAGAAGATCTTCTCCAACCCGACGCAGAAGGCCACCGAGGACTACATCTCCGGCCGCTTCGGATAACCACACACGAACGAAGAAGCCCCCGCTGAGCACAGGCTCGGCGGGGGCTTCTTCGACATCTGCGCTCGTTGTCCCGATGCGAGAGCCGAGTAGCGTTGCAGCGCAGCACTACTCGGTTCTCGACGAGGGCAGGCCTACGAGGTGGGGATGTTGTTGTGGCTCAGGTCGATGGGCAGCTCACCCGTCACCAGGAAGATCACTCGACGGCCGACCTCGACGGCGTGGTCGGCGAACCGCTCGTAGAAGCGGCCGAGCAGGGTCACGTCCACCGCAGCAGCGACCCCGTGGCTCCACTCGCGGTCCATCAACACCGTGAAGAGGTGACGGTGCAGATCGTCCATCGCCTCGTCCTCCTCCTGCAGCTTGGCAGCGCGCTCGGGATCGCGGGTCTCGAGGACCTCACGAGCCGACGCGCCGATCTGGACGGCGAGGCGACCCATCTCGGCGAAGTACCCGTTGACGACCTCGGGGAGGGCGTGGTTCGGGTGCCTGCGGCGGGTGATCTTGGCAACGTGCAGTGCGAGCGCGCCCATACGGTCGATGTCGGCAACGATCTGAATGCCGGCCACCACCGAACGGAGATCGCCTGCGACCGGAGCCTGCAAGGCGAGAAGGGTGAAGGCCTTCTCCTCGCACACCGCGCTGAGCTCGGTGATCCTGTCGTGTTCGGAAATGACCTGCTCGGCGAGCACCAGGTCTGCTTGAAGGAGGGACTGAGTGGCCTTTTCCATGGCCGCACCAGCCAGGCTCGCCATCTCTCCGAGGAGATCGGCAAGCTCGTTCATCTGTTCGTTGTAGGCGACGCGCATGAGCGAAGTTTAGTAGCTCACACCGACCAGTTCCCTGTCCCGAGGGTTAACGGAGCATGAATGAAGTCAGGCGCACGTGTCGTCGGCCGCGTTGGTGTACGAGAGATCCTCCGGAAGGGGCGCACTCTGGGTGGTTCCTTCCACCTGAGTGGGATCGATTTCGGTACCGAACGCCGTCGGGTACTGGGTGTATCCGGGATAGTTCGAGCCGAGCACGACCTCGACGACATTGTTCAGGCTCGGTGCCAACTCGATGGCGGCGCCGGGAATCGCCGACGCGACCGTCGCAGCGGCGGCTTCCTGATCCTGGGAGTAGCGCACCACGGTCTGCGCTGCGGTGCCCGAGAAGTTGCCGACCGTCAGGATCTGGAATCCGTAGACCGCGAGTTCGTCGGACGCCGTCTGCGCCATCCCGGCGATGTCGGATGCGTTGGACACCTGAATCGACACGGTCGACGGGTCCACGGCCAACAGTGGCGCGTCGGGGACGGCGGCAGGTGCGGATGATTCGGGTGTCACCGGCTCCGCTCGTTCCTCGCCGGGCAACGGAGCGTCGTCGATGATGGCCTGGAAGATCGCACCGATCGCGTCGTCGTTCGGGATCTCGTTGCCGTAGTCGTTGGTGCCGGTGGTGGGGATGGTCAGGAAGGTGACCGCGCCGGCGTCCACGTTCTGCAGCGAGCGTCCCAGTGTCACCAGGTCCTGAGTCTTGACGTTCTCCACGAACGTGTCCGAGGTGAACGCGTTGACGAACCCGTTGAGCTTGCCGGGATCGAGCAGCACGTTGTTCGAGAGCGCGGACCGCAGCAGCGACGACAGGAAACGCTGCTGTCGCTTGATGCGGCCGTAGTCGCCGTTGCCCTCGGACTCGACGTTGCGGGCCCGAACGTAGTTCAGCGCGGTGCGGCCGTCGATACGTTGTGTTCCGACGTTGGGAAGGACATTTCCGAGTTCGTAGTCGAACAGGGGTTGCGCGGTGCAGACCTCGACGCCGCCGACCTCGTCGACCATGGACTCGAACCCGGCGAAGTCCATCCCGACGAAGTGTCCGATACGCAGGCCCGAGATCTTCTGGATGGTCTTGACCAGACACTTCGGGCCGCCGAGGGCGTAGGTGGCGTTGAGCTTGTCGCCGTAGGCCTCGGGGAACATCTCCCCGGTGTAGGTATTGGTGATGTTGTCGAACTGCTCGCACTCCGGCCGCGTCACGTCGAGGTCGCGGGGGAAGGACACCGCGACGACGCGACTGCGGTCGGCAGGGATGTTGACCAACATGACGGTGTCCGAGCGCGATCCCTCGGCGTCGGCGACGGTTCCGGCTCCCACCTCGCCGCTGGCCCCGGCGCGGGTGTCGGTGCCCACGATCAGGTACGTCTCGTCACCGTACTGGCCTGCGGCGTCGACGACGTCGGTCGAATCGGGATCGAGAGCGGCGACCTGGAGAAATCCTTGATCGGTGTTGCGTAGGTATCCCCACACCACTCCGGTCAAGGCCACGGCCAGGATCGCGACGAGGGAGACCAGGCTCCGGCCGATCATCCGTACCCGACGGCGGCGACGTACCCGACTCATCGCCAACCGCGTCAGAGTCGGTCGATCCGCTGCGGGCGCGCCCACCGGTTCCGGTGCCGCATGCGGCGGCGGAGTCGGCGGCACTGCCCGGGCAGGCGAGGGAGTGGAATCGGTGATGGGGGCGATGACCTCGGTCGGCTCTTCGACTTCGGGACGTTCGTCAGGCACCCGCCGCATCGATCCCGAGCGCGACATCTTGTCCACCAACTCGGCGACCGAGACGGTGTCGGCGTTACGCGGTGATCGTTTGCCGAGCCTGCCGCTGTCTCCGGGCTGCGGTGGTTGCTCTGCGTCCGGTGTTGCAGGACGTTCGGAGCGAGGTGGGCGCTGTCCGGAACGTCCGATTGAAGACAGCGGGCGCTCCCATGGGGCGCGACCCTCGGGCACAGACGGGCCCGACTCTCGATCGTCTCCCACGAATTCGAACCTGGCCTTCCATCACACGCACGCGCCGTCAACTCGGCAATCCCAGCCATAGTACTGACTCGAGCGGCATGGTCCACTCGTGCGAGGTGGGCTGCTGGTCAGCCGCGAATCAGCCGCCGGAATGCATCAGATCGGCACCGGCAGGAACGCAGACGTCCTCCGGGTCGTCGAGCCAACCGTCCGGCAACGCAACCGCGCCCGGCGAGCCCTGCCGACCACGGGGGCCTTCGGCGTCCTTGGGAAACGGAACGGTCGGATCGAGTTGCGCCAGAAGGTCGTCCAGTTCGCCGAGAGTGGACACCAACGCCATCGAGACCCGAAGATCCGACCCCGCCGGGAACCCGCGGAGATACCAGGACACATGCTTGCGCAGCTCGCGCAGACCCTTGCTCTCACCATGATGCTGAGCGAGCAGCTCGGCATGCCGGGCGATGATGGTGGCCACCTCGCCGAGGGTCGGTGGAGTGGGTTCGGGCCTGCCGTTCAGGCGGGCGCTGAGTTCTGCGAACAGCCAGGGCCGACCCAGGCAACCACGCCCGACGACGACGCCGTCGCACCCGGTCTCCGCCATCATGCGAACCGCATCGGACGCCGAGAAGATGTCGCCGTTGCCCAGTACCGGGATGCCGGAGACGTGTTCCTTCAGTCGCGCGATCTCGTTCCAGTCGGCAGTGCCGGAGTAACGCTGAGAGGCAGTTCTGGCGTGCAGTGCCACTGCCGCCGCGCCCTCGCCTGCGGCGATTCGACCTGCATCGAGATGAGTGTGGTGGTTCTCGTCGATGCCGACGCGGAACTTGACGGTGACGGGAATGTCGGTGCCCTCGGTCGCCTTGACGGCCGCAGCGACGATACGACCGAACAGGTTCCGCTTGTAGGGCAGCGCAGCACCGCCGCCCTTTCGGGTGACTTTCGGAACCGGGCAGCCGAAGTTCATGTCGATGTGGTCGGCCAGATCGTCGTCGACGATCATCTTCGCCGCGTCGTACGTGGTGTCCGGATCGACGGTGTAGAGCTGCAGCGACCGCGGGGTTTCGGTGGGGCCGAAGGTCGTCATGTGCATCGTCGCCGGCTGGCGTTCGACGAGCGCGCGTGCGGTGACCATCTCGCACACGTACAGACCCGAGGTACTGCCCGCCCGCTGCAACTCCTGCTCCCTGCACAGCGTGCGGAACGCCACATTGGTGACGCCGGCCATCGGTGCCAGGACGACGGGGCTGGCCAACTCCAGCGAGCCGATCTGCAGTGTCATGAGAGAAGCCTTTGGAACGGAGGGAACGTGATCATGGTGACAGCGGTGGGCCGAGAGCGACGGCCCGAAAACAGTGGTGCCCGGCACCGAAGTCGGTACCGGGCACACCAGCCGATCTGAGCTTACGACGCGCGTGCTTCGGCCTTCGCGCGTTCGCGGGCGAGGGAGCGATCGCGCATCTCCTCGAACTTGGTGGCCTGACGCTCGAGGTCTTCGAGGAACGCGGCGAGTTCCTCGCGCTTGTTCTCGCCGCGGCCGGTGAAGTCGTTGCGCTCGAACACGCTCCACTTG
>NZ_NOYE01000033.1:0-46014 GCF_002258285.1 Rhodococcus sp. 06-418-5 | reverse complement strand
CACAAGCGGATGGCTGATACATCGAATGCTTTCACCAAAATAAATTCGGCACTGACATTCATCGACACACTGTTGAGTTCTCAAAGAACACGCACACACCGTCGCTGCCGTTTGCACGGTAACTTCGGGGCTTACACGCTCGAACCCCAGGCATGGCTGATACCATCTCGCCTTGCCTGGGTTGTTCAGTGCACACTCCGTACAACCTCGTTATCCCAGTCCGTGAAGACCGGGTCGGTGTCCGTGTCGCTCTGACTCGACAAAAGTTACGCGAAGACCAACGCTTACGCAAATCGCCTGGTCAGATGTAATTTTCGTGTGAACATCTGCCGCCGGACTCGGTCAGACGATCGCGACGGCGTCGATTTCGACCAACATCTCTTCTCGTGGCAGGCCCGTGAACACTGTCGTGCGGCTCGGTAGGACGTCGCCCGAGGTATGCGCCGACACGAACTGTCCGTAGGCGTCGTTCATGGTGGAGAAGTCTTCGCGCTTGGTCAGATAGACCCTCAGCATGACGACGTCGTCGAATGTCGCACCGCTGGCCTCGACGATGGCCTTGACGTTCTCGAGAGTGCGGGTCGTCTGTGCGGCAACATCGTCTGGGTACAGGTACTCGCTGGTGACCGGGTCGACCGGTCCCTGCCCCGAGACCTGAACGAACGGTCCCTTCCGGACTCCTTGAGAAAAGGTGTGAGCCGGTGCGGGCGCGTCTGTGGTGCGGATTTCGATCTTTTCACTCATTGTGTTCCTTCCGTCGAGCTCTCGTCCTGTGTCTTGCAGTCCTGGGTTTCTCACGGTCGCCAGCCCAATCCCTCGGAGATCGCGGCCGCGGCGCGCTGTACTTCGGGGAGTGTTGCGAGGACTTGTTGGTGATCGAGCACCATGTCGGGAACAGACATCGACACCGCTGCCACGACCTCGCCGGTTCCGTCGCGCACTGCGCAGCCGATGCAGTTGACGAACGACTCGTGCTCCTCGCGGTCCTCGGCGAACCCCTGCTCGCGCACGAGGTCGAGCTCGCGCAGATAGCGCTCGGCCGTCGTGATTGTTCGTTCGGTGAACGGTGTGTATGTGATGCCGTGTGCAATCTGCGCTCGTTCTGCCTCGGGACGGGCCGAGACCAGAACCTTCCCCACAGCTGTGCAGTGGAGTGGTGCGGGCTTTCCGATTCGCGAATACATCCGCACACTCTGTTGGGCGTCGAACTTGTCGATATAGATCACGACGCCTGCCTCGTAGGTGGCGAGATGGACGGTCTGACCGGTGATCGAGTTCAGTTCGGCCAGATGCGGCCGCGCGATGCTCCGAACGTCGCGCTGTTCGAGCGCTCGGTTGGCGAGCTCGAACAGCCTGGATCCGAGCTGATAGCGGTGATCCACGTCGTGCTGGACGAATCTGTCGGCTTCCAACGTGCGCAGCAGGCGCAGCACGGTCGTCTTGTGAACCTCGAGGACCGACGCCAACTCGTCGAGTGACCGCGGGCCGTCGCCGAGCAAGCCGAGGAGTGTCATCGCTCGCGCGAGACTTTGACTCACTGCGATACCCCCGAGTGACGCGCGGTGGTGACTGCGTAGTCCAGCCTCGCCCAGTCGGCGTCGTGCAGTTCGGCCAGTTCGATCAGCACCGCCAGGGGCAGCACCGAGGCGATGTCACCGTGCCCGGTCAAGGCACCCGCCGCGCAGAGATGCCCGAACCGAACGCGCTCGACGGAACTCCTACCCAACATCAGTCCGGTCAGATACCCGCCCGCGAACGCGTCTCCGGCACCGATCTTTTCGACTACGTCGAGCTTCAGCGCCGGTACGTCTACCCGAGAGGTTCCCTCGAACGCCGTCACGGTGTGCGCGTCGTTCTTGATCACCAGATGGCGTGGCTGCGGGAACATCTCGCGCAGCTCGGCGGGATCGGATGTGCCGAACACCAGCGCAGCTTCGTCGGCCCCCATGGACGCCACATCGCTTCCCCGAACATGTTCCCCGAGCACATCTGCAGCTGCGTCCGGCCGAGACTTCCACAGCGCCGGCCGATAGTTCAGATCGAAGCTGACGACGGTGGGTAGACCCATCAGGGACCTCGTCAGATCGGCCGCGGTATCGGAGATCGCCACGGTGATCCCGGTGAAGTGGATCAAGTCGGCACGATCAACCAAGGTCGCCGCACGCCCGTCGATGTCTCCGGGCGACAGGGCGCTCGCAGCCGAGCCGGCACGGAAGTACGTCATGGCACTGTCTCCGCACGCGAGGTCGTGTCGATCATCGGAACCCGAGCCGCGTTGCTTCACATACATGCCCGTGGGTCGCGCGTCGTCGACCGTCACACCGGAGGTGTCGACACCTGCCGCGTCCAATTGGCCGACGAGGTACCGGCCGAATCCGTCGTCGCCCACTCTCGAGATCCACGATGCATCGACGCCCAGTTGACCGAACACCCTTGCCACGTTGGCTTCAGCGCCACCGGCCGTGCGATGGAAGGTGTCCGAATTCTCCAGTGGGCCAGGCTCGGCGACCAGAACGACGAGGCCTTCGCCTACGCACACCGCTCGTGGTGCTTTCACGTCGATCTCCTCGAACTCTTGCGGGAACGCTGGCTTTCGTTGCAGACTACAAATCATAAACACATTGCGCAACTAGCGTTGCACAATACGCAACGCTTTCGATTTCGAGACCCAGGAGACGACCGTGATCGACACCGATGCCGTCGAGGCACTCAGCCGGCGAGTGCTCGGACCCGAGCACAAGGCGCTGCCACCCAGGTCGTGGGGGCACACCATCGAGAGCTTTCTCGCCACGTCGCCACGACTCTCCGAGTTCACGACGCCCGTACTCACTCTCGACCGCGCACGCATCGCGTCGAACATCTCGGTCATGGCCGAGTGGACGGCGCGCGCGGGAGTGCTGCTCGCGCCCCACGGCAAGACGTCGATGGCCCCTCAACTGTGGAAACAGCAACTCGATGCGGGAAGCTGGGCGATCACCCTCGCAACGGGATGGCAGGTTCAGGCAGCGCGTGCGTTCGGGGTCGAACGGGTCCTTCTCGCCAATGCCGAGATCGATCCTGTCGCACTGACATGGATTGCGGCCGAACTGGATTCGCATCCGACATTCGAGTTCTATTGCTGGGCGGACAGCGTCGCGACGGTGCACGAGATGGACCGCATCCTGGCGGCGCAGGGAACACGCTCCATCCCGATCATCGTCGAACTCGGTGGCCCGCACGGTCGCACCGGAGCGCGGACGACCGACGAGGCGATCGCGGTCGCTCGTGCGATCGCGTCGTCGCCGCGGCTGACCCTGGCCGGGGTCGGCGGCTACGAGGGCGCACTCAGCCACGACCGGACCGACAGCGGCCTCGCGGCGGTTCGGACCTACCTCGACAACGTCGCCACCCTTCATCGCGCGCTCGATGCCGAAGGGTTGTACGGCGACCATGCGATCGTGACTGCCGGCGGTAGCGCCTACCAGGACCTGGTTGTCGAGCGGTTGCACTCCCTCACCACCGGCGAGGGTGTACCTACCGAGGTGGTGCTGCGCTCGGGTGCCTATGTGGTGCACGACGACGGCTTCTACTCGCAGATCTCACCACTGACTCCCGCCCGCACCGACGCGCCGCTGATGTCTGCGATGCACGGATGGGCTCGGACGGTATCCCGGCCGGAACCCGGTCTCGCGCTGCTCGATGCAGGCAAGCGGGACTTTCCGTTCGACGAAGGTCTGCCGGTCCCCCAGCTGGTTCGAGGAACCGAAACCCTCGATTCCGGTGCCGCTGTCACAGCGCTGAACGATCAACACGCGTTCCTTCGCCTACCGGCCGAGGACGCCGCGGCGCTGCCGGTGGGATCGGTGGTGCGGTTGGGCCTGTCTCACCCGTGCACCGCCTTCGACAAATGGCGTCTGGTTCCCGTCGTCGACGACGCCGATGGCGATGATCCCCGCGTCGTCGATCTCGTGCACACATTCTTCTAGAAAGCCGAAACCCTTGTCCGATATCCTCATTCGAGGTGCCGACGTCATCGACGGCACCGGGTCACCGCGGCAGCGTCGTGACGTTCTCGTACGCGACGGTCTCATCGCCTCGGTCGCCGAACCCGGCACCGTTCACGGTGCCGACAGAATCGTCGACGCCACCGAGGGGCACGTCCTGTCCCCCGGGTTCATCGACATGCACGCCCATTCCGATCTGCGTCTGCTGACCGACCCCGACCACTTCCCGAAGATCAGTCAGGGCGTCACCACCGAAGTCATCGGACAGGACGGAATCGCCTACGCTCCGATCGACGACGCGACGCTCGATGTGGTGCGGCGTCAGATCGCCGGATGGAACGGCAATCCCGTCGACCTCGACTTCTCGTGGCGTTCGGTCTCGGAGTACCTCGCTCGCCTCGACCAGGGCATCACTCCGAACGCTGCCTATCTCGTTCCCCAGGGAACACTGCGATACCTCGCGGTCGGCCCTGATCAGCGACCCGCGTCGCCGTCCGAGATCGCCCACATGCAGCAGTTGTTGGCACAGGGGCTGCAGGAAGGTGCCGTCGGGATGTCGAGCGGCTTGACGTACACGCCCGGAATGTACGCGGACACAAGCGAATTACGAGCGTTGTGCGAGGTCGTCGCCGACTTCGGTGGGTTCTATGCGCCGCACACTCGGTCCTACGGCGCGGGCGCGCTCGACGCGTATCAGGAGATGCTCGATCTCTCCGAGCAGACGGGATGTGCGCTGCATCTGACTCACGCGACGATGAACTTCGGCGTCAATCGGGGCCGGGCACGCGAGTTCTTGGACCGCGTCGATTCGGCGATCGCGAACGGCTGCGACGTCACCCTCGACACGTATCCCTATCTGCCCGGAGCCACCACCTTGTCTGCGCTGCTTCCGAGTTGGGCGATGTCGGGTGGCCCGGACCGCGCGCTGGAACGACTCGACGATCCGGACATGCGTCGACGCATCGCACGAGATGTCGATGTCAACGGGTCCGACGGCTGCCATGGCGTCACCGTCGAGTGGGAGACCATCCAGCTCAGCGGGGTGGCGAACCCCGACCTCGATCGGTACGTCGGACGCACGATGTCCGACATCGCGTCCGAGGCGGGTAGGTCCCCGGTGGACGTGTTCTTCGACTTTCTTCGACGAGACGCGCTGGCCACCACCATCCTGCAGCACGTCGGACACGAGGAGAACGTGCGCGAGATCATGGCGCATCCACGCCATATGGGCGGCAGCGACGCGATCCTGGTCGGCGAGAAGCCGCACCCGCGCGCCTGGGGAACGTTCCCCCGCTACCTGGGTCACTACGCGCGAGACGAGCAGTTGCTGTCACTGGAGGACTGCGTCAATCACCTGACCGGCCGTCCCGCTGAGCGACTCCGCCTGCGCGCCCGCGGCACGATCGCCGAAGGGTACGCAGCCGATCTCGTCCTGTTCGACCCGGCCACCGTCCGCGACACCGCCACGTTCGAGAACCCGAAACAACAGGCCCAAGGCATCAGCCACGTCATGGTCAACGGCGCGTTCGCCATCGACGAGCATCGCCCCACTCATTCTCTGGCAGGCCACGCCCTGCGGATGAACCCCACCGGAAGGCAAACATCGTGAACGCCATGACGACCATTCTCGAGGATCGCACACTGTCGGTGGTGCGCGCCCCGCACATCTCGGATTCTGCTGCGTTGGCAGATGCGCTCGCGCGCGGAGGAATTCGCGCGCTCGAGCTGACCTTCACCACGCCCGGCGTCCTCGCGCTGATCCGCGCGGCATCGGACGCAGGTGCAGTCGTCGGGGCGGGCACGGTCCTGACCGCCGACCAAGCCCGGTCCGCGATCGACGCCGGGGCGCACTTCGTCGTGACACCCGGGCTGCGTCCCGACGTTGCCGCGATCGTCACCGACGCCGGAGTCCCGCTGATGATGGGCGCACTCACCCCGTCCGAGGTGATGACCGCCCTCGATCTCGGAGCCGATGCCGTGAAGATATTTCCGGCTCGGACCGTCGGGCCCGCGTATTTCAAGGATCTGCTCGGCCCCTTCCCCGACGCACAACTCGTTCCGTCCGGCGGAGTCAACGCGGGCAACGCTGCTCAGTTCCTGACATCAGGTGCCGTCGCAGTGACTGCAGGTACCGATGTGGTCCCACCGGCGTCGGTCGCGGCCGCCCAGTGGGACGACATCACCGTGCGAGCGCAGGCGTTCGTGGCGGCTATCAGTGCACACATCAAGGAAGGCTCGTCATGAATTCTGTCGTCGACTGGCTCAGGACCTCGACTCCTGGTCTACTCGTACTGTGCGGCATCGCAATTGCCGTACTGCTCGTAGTCATCATCAAGGTCAAGCTCGAACCGTTCATCGCACTTCTCATCGTCGGCCTCGGATTGGCTCTGGCTGCCGGTTTGCCCGTCAACGAGATAGTCGGCACCGCGATCAAGAGCAACGAGTCGCTTCTCGAAACCGGGTTCGGCGGCATCCTCGGGCACATCGCAGTCATCATCGGACTGGGAACGGTCCTGGGGGCGATTCTCGAAAAGTCGGGTGGTGCACAGGCTTTGACCGCCAAACTACTCGGGATCTTCGGCGAACGCGGAGCACCCATCGCAATGGGACTGCTGGGGCTGATCTTCGGTATCCCCGTCTTCTTCGACATCGGCATCTTCGTGCTGGCACCGCTGGTGTACGTGGCGGCGCGTCAAGGCGGAAAGTCGTTGGTGCTCTATGCGCTGCCGATGCTGGCCGGGTTGTCCATGACGCACGCCTTCCTGCCGCCACACCCAGGTCCGGTCGCCCTCGGCGGGTTGCTCGAGGTGAACCTGGGCTGGCTCATCCTGTTCGGATTCATTTGCGGGATACCAGGATTCATCGCCGCCGGCCTGGTCTGGGGTAACTGGATCGGTAAACGCGTCATCGTCGACGTCCCCGAGGACTTCATCAACGACGGCGACGACGCAAGCACCACCGAGAGTGGAGGCGCAGGCACGGTCGCAATTAAGCGCCCGGTCGTCACGACGCCGCCGTCGGTGGGCACGATCGGAGCGATCATTGCCGTTCCACTGGTCCTGATCCTCGGGGCCACGTTCGGCAGCATTCTGCTCGATCCCGGAAACCTCCTCGAAGTACTCACCTTCTTCGGCACACCGGCCGTCGCGCTGCTCATCGCAGTTCTGATCGCGTTCTACGTTCTGGGCATTCGACGCGGATCGACAGTCCAGGAACTCAGCAAGCTGACCGGAGAGTCACTTCGTCCGGTGGGCATGCTGTTGCTGGTCGTCGGAGCTGGTGCGTTCTTCGGGAAGGTCATCTCGGCCACGGGTATCGGCACGGCGTTGGCCGACACCATGGCAGCCGCGGGCCTACCGATCATCGTCTTGGCCTACATCATCAGCTGCGCCCTGCGCGTGGCGCAGGGCTCGGCCACAGTGGCCATCGTGACGACCGGCGGAATCGTCGGACCCCTGGTAGCGGCGCAGGACTACTCGGCTCCGGCCGTGGCGCTCATCGCCATGGCCATCGCGGCGGGCTCGATCATCGCCAGCCACGTCAACGACGGCGGATTCTGGATCATCGCGAAGTTCTTCAACCTCACCGTCAAGCAGACACTGCAGACGTGGACGGTCCTCGAGACCATTCTGTCCGTGGTCAGCTTCGCCGTCGCGGGGATTCTGTTCGCAATCATCGCCTAGAGCCGGTGGCGCGATTCAGTGGCCCGAACGGCAGTGAATCGCGCCTCTGCGCCGATGGTGTCATTCAGTCGCGCCACTGTGTCCGCACTTGATTACCGACGAAGTGCGTGTTCTCGGCAGACATCTCCCGGCTCCCCGACCGCCCGACGAGGTCGTCGATCCGATCGTCCAGGCTGTGCGCACGGGCCATCGCGTCGGAGGTGCGTGCCTCGGTCTCCGAGGACTCGACCACGTTCGCGAGCCGAACCAGCGCAGCCACCCGTCCGGTCAACTGTTTCCACACCACTTCCAGTGCGACACGGCGGGATTCGACCTGTGCTGCTGTCTCCTCGTCGACCATCGTTTCACCGATCCGATTCAACTCGGTCGCTACCGTATGCAACGAGGTGGCATCGACCGAGATCTCGGTGAGTTCGACGAACAGGTCCAGCTGTTTGCGTTGGATCTCGAAGTACGTCGACTGCCATGCCGGCGACCGACGCACCCGATCGAACGCCGTGCCGGCAAGGAACAGCAGGGTGTCGTAACGATCGACGAAGCGGTCGTCCTTTCGATCCACGAACTGATCCACCACTCCTGTCGCCCACTCGACCCTGTCGGCCACCGGAGTTCTGCGCGCCAGCGTGCTCACCCGATCCGTGGCCGCGTCCACCAGCGAGAGGCCACGCTCGGCGATCGGGCCGAACTTCTGTGGTGCAGGCGTTTTCGTCAACGCATCGAAGATCGCGTCCCGCTGGTCCAGGTCCAGATGCACACCTTCCCTGCGCTCTTTGCGCGCCGCGCGTACCCCGGTGGCGTAGTGGCGATTCGACATCACCACGGTGGTGCGGTGGTGATTGACTCGTTTGGTCAACTCTGCAGCACGGAGTTTGTACACGAGCGCCGATCCGGGCTTGTTCGTCGTGTCCTTGCCGAGCCAGCGATCGCGCTCGTCCACCAGATTGCGCAGTGCGCCGAATCCTCCGATCGACGGCAGCGAGCGTCCGGCATGCCATCGGCCGACGAGGACTGCTCGGGTGGCCTCGTCCACTCGTCCGGCCGCGATGGCGACAGCCGCCGCGTCGGACAGCTGGTCGGAGCGACCGGGCAGCCGGCAGTCGGCACAGCGGCGATGGACCTCGTCGTCGAACCGGGCACGCTGATCGGCCGACTCACTGCGATCGAACTCGGACATCGTCTCTCCTAGGTCGCGCCGAATCGCCGGCGTCGTCGACGGATCGCTCGCGATCGAGTGTTCCAGAAGGTCAGATAAGTCCGCGCAACGATTGTTCGGTCTGCGGCTTCTTCTCCGCCAACAGGCTGCGCGCCACGTCGAGCCCCTCCCAGACGTTCCACATGAGCACGCCCCGGACGACGGCATCGTCGTCGAGGTAGTAGACGACGCCTTCCTTCCCCACCGATTTCCAGTCCTCGACGACGGTCAGCGTCGTGGACACCGTGCCGATCGCTTGATAGCCGTCGTCGTACACGTCGGAGTAGAAGTACGGGGTGTACGTGTAGGGATCTGCGGCACCGGCCATGTTGCGTCCGGCAGCCTTACCCATCTCGGTCGCATTGTCGACATGCTCTATGCGTCGGCGTCCGAGAATGGCGTCGGGGTAGTTCGCCACGTCACCGGCGGCGTAGACGCGTTCGTCCTCGGTGCGAAGAAACTCGTCGACGATCACGCCGTCGTCGACTGCCAGCCCCGCAGCCTCGGCCAGTTCCGTGTCGGGTCGCACACCGAGTCCGAACACGACTCCGTCCGCCTCCACGGTCGAACCGTCGTCGAGTTGCAGTTGCACGCGCGCCGACGCCTCGGCTCCGGAAACGACCCTCGTTCCTCGGCGCACGGTCACACCGTGGCCGGCGAAACCCTTGTCGAAGCCGGCTGCCAGGCTCTGCGGAAACATGTGTCCGCCGAGCACGGAGTCCGACGTGACCAGTGTGACCTTCACATCCTGGAGAGACAGCGCAGCTGCGATCTCGGTGCCGATGTATCCGCCGCCGACCACGGCGATGTGGTCGGCGGTCTTCGTCAGTTCACGCAGCGCCCGGTAGTCGGCGAAGGTGCGGAAGTACACCACGCGCGGGCTGGGGGTCAGTTCGATGCGCGTCGGCGTCGCCCCCGTTGCCAGGAGCAGCTTTCCGTACTCGTGGGTGTCTCCGGATTCCGTGGTGACCGACGAGTTCGAGCGGTCGACCGATAACACCCGAGTTCCGGTGTGCACCGATGCGTCGGTGTCGGACGCCGTGTCGAGCGAGACCTGATCGCGGCCGAATTCCGGGTCGGTCCACAGCTTCTTCGACAGCGCCGGCCGGGTGTACGGCGCATCGGGGTCCGCGCCGAGTATTCCGATGGAGCCCGTCGCGTCCTGCTCGCGGATTCCGCGAGCTGCGCTGTCCGCAACCATTCCCCCACCGATGATCAGGTAGTCGTAACGCATCGTTCACTCCTCGAAAGTCGACGTATCCGCTCCGCGGCTACCCGGAACATCGCGAGAAGAATCCTTCGAGCCGTTCCGTCCGAAGAACCCGCAGGTAGCGGAACCGACCGGACTGTATGCAGCATCACACCCCGAAGAGGTTGGCCCAGGCCCGTCGAGTGGGCATGTTGGTTTGGGCGACGAAACATCGTTTTTACTCGGATGGAGCTGTAACGGTTCCGGCCGACCGAACGACTCACACCTCAGGACGCGAACAAAAGGAGACGATGTGACTGTTCAGATCGATTCGCTCGCAATTGGCACCGACAGTGCCGACATCGCGACAGCTGACGTCGACCAGCTCTTCGACGAAGTTTCAACGCTGGACGCCACCATCCTCGACGCCATCGAGCGTCGCACCCGGCTGGCGCGCACGCTTGCTGCGGCAACGCCCGGCACCACCGAGTCGGACGAGGCATCCGACCCCTACGCAGATCTCGGCAACGACGGCCACGTCTTCTCGCGCATGCTGTCGCGCCTCGCGCAGATCACGCGATAGCCAGCAGATCACGCGATAGCGACACGCCCCCTTCAGCTTCGCAGTCCGCGACCCCGTCGAGCACCCGCTCGGCGGGGTCGCGTCGTGTCGGCACATCTTCACCCGATGACTTTTCGGATCGACAGCTGTCAGTACGAGCAAGACCGTTGTTCGACGGTTCGACGCAGCAGGTTCTTCACGGAAAAGGTGTGTACCCATGTCACGTTTGTTGTTCGCCAACATGCCCGTTCGCGACGTCGTCGCCACCCGCGCATTCTTCGAGGGTCTCGGATTCGAGTTCAACGACATGTTCAGCGACGAGAACACCGCTTCCATGATCGTCAGCGACCAGGCGACGGTGATGTTCCTGGCCACCGCGCGATTCGAGGACTTCATCTCGGACTCGATCTGCGACACCGGCTCGGCCCGAGAGGTGCTGATGTGCATCTCGGCCGATAGCCGCCACGAGGTCGATTCGCTCACCGACGCGGCGATCGCCGCGGGTGGATCGAAGTGGATGGAACCACAGGACCACGGGTTCATGTACGGAAGGGCGTTCCGAGATCTCGACAATCATGTATGGGAAGTGATGTGGATGGATCCGTCCGCCGTCTCGGAGAGCTGACCGACCTTTGTTCTAGAGGCGGTCGGGCAATCCGAATCGATCGAACAGAGACAGATCGAAGAAGCAGGCCACGTGTCCGACCCCTCTGGCATCGACATCGAGCACGTGCAGCTGGAACGGCCGGTGCACACCGTCCTCACCCAGCATGTACAACCCGTACGCCGGTTGTCCGTTGGCAGA
Organism: Rhodococcus sp. 06-418-5; assembly: GCF_002258285.1. Taxonomy (NCBI): domain Bacteria; kingdom Bacillati; phylum Actinomycetota; class Actinomycetes; order Mycobacteriales; family Nocardiaceae; genus Rhodococcus; species Rhodococcus sp. 06-418-5. The sequence continues at coordinate 34,600 of NZ_NOYE01000033.1, read as the reverse complement.
TGTCGACACCATCCGCATATCGCCTGCGCCGTTTGCCGGGCAGTTGTTGCGGATGAGTGATCCGATCGTCTCGCCGCCCTGGTACCACCCGACGAACGGCGGCATCTCCCACACCGCGTCAGTGGTGAACAACGTGACCAGCCGGTCGATGTCGTAGGCCTCGAAACAGTCCACGTACTGGGCGAGCAGTTGCTGCAGTTCTGCCGATTCGATCGGCTCGATGTCGTCCAAATCGGGCGCGATCTCGTCGAGGCGCTCCCTGGCTCGCTGCAGGAGGCTGTTGACCGCGGTCGTCGTCGTGGCGAGAACCTCGGCAACTTCCGACGCTTTCCACTGCAACACTTCGCGCATCAGCAGCACCGCGCGTTGTCGCGACGACAGATGTTGCAAGGAGGCGACGAAGGCGAGCCGCACGGATTCCTTCGCCACCACGATCGATGCGGGATCACTCGCATCCGCCAGATCGGAATCTGCAATCGGCTCCAACCACGGAATCTCGTTGTTCTGCACGAGTTCGTCGGTGGGGCCTGAACTCGGTGCACCCAAGCCCGTCGGCAGGGGACGCTTCGCCCGGCCGTCCAGAGCGGTGAGACAGGTGTTGGTTGCGATTCGGTACAGCCATGTGCGCAGGGACGAACGGCCCTCGTACTTTGCGTACCCCCGCCAGGCGCGAATGTACGTCTCCTGCAACAGGTCCTCGGCATCGTGGATCGACCCGGTCATGCGATAGCAGTGCGCGAGCAACTCACGACGGAAGGGATCGAACTGCTCGACGAAGTCGTCCTTCTGTTCCGAAGCCACGGTCATGCGGTAGAGCGTAAACCGCACACGGTCACGCCACAGCTCGAATGCGCGCCGCCGACAGGATCGGCGGTACTTCTGCGTTAACCTCGGCATCGTGACATCGGCAACGAGTATCGACGACTTGGTCGAAGAGCTGTACCTGCAGCGTCGTCGAGCGTGGGAAGCCGCTCTCGTCACCGCGCAGAATTTCCTCGAGACCATCGCCGACGAGATTCTCGAGGACGTCGATCGAGACCGACTGAATGCGCAGACGGCACGCATCAAGGACCCGGGCAGATCGGCCGACAAACTGCGCCGCTATCTCTCCGAGGGCCGCATCACCGAGCCGACCGACGCCGATGCCGTCGCCGAGGCTCTGCCCGATCTCGTCGGCGTCAAGGTGCTCTGCAAGACCCCGCGCGATCAGCTGACGTTCGTCGCTGCTCTCGAGCGTGCGTGCAACGACCCGGAATGCTCTGTTCGGTTCGCGCAACCACCGACCGATTACGTCGCCTTTCCCAAGCCGAGTGGCTATCGCGCGTACCACGCGGTGCTGGTCGTCCGAGTCGCAACGCATCAGGGTGATCTCGATGTGAAGGTGGAAGTTCAGGTCAAGACGCGCTTGCAGGACGCCTGGGGCGAGCTGACCCACGAAGACATGTACAAGCCCGGTGAGGCGCTCAAGCCGACCAAGAAGCACACCGACTACGCCGCACACATGGCCCACCTGCTCGATCAGGTGGATGCGATGGCCGACGATCTGGCCGCGCAGCTCGACTCGTTGACGGCCGCGTCGAAGGACGGGGGTGTGCTCGCGGCCGACCCGATACCGAAGGACCCGGACTTCATCAGCGCCAGGGTCACCCGTACCGGTCCACGCTATGCACTCGCCGTCGGACCGGACGGCCGTAGGGGCCTCGTTCCCGCTCGATCGGTGAAAGCAGTCATCGGCTCGACCGACCGGATCGCCGTCGACGATTACCTCGAAGTCGGCGACTTCATCGATGTGGTGGTCGAGGACTCCGAGGATGCGCTCTACTACCACCTCACCTCGCAGCCGCCGCGCCGCAAACCAGCGAAGAAGCGCAAGCGCTGACCGGCGGTTCTCAGGAACATCTCACGTCGGTCCGGTAGACATGCCTTCTCGTGACCACTACCGAGAAATCCACGGTCGTCACCGATGCCGACAGTGTCGACACAGCGACCGACGAAACAGCCACCACAGACCGGCGCTCGGCGTTCCGTTCCGCCGAGACGCTGGTGCCGGTCGTCTCCTTCGCCGTGCTGGCGACCCTGTATTCGGTGATGTCCGTCCTCGGCCATCGCCAGCTCCGTACGTCCGGATTCGACCTGGGGATATTCGTCCAACAGATCGCGTCCTACTCGCAGTTTCGCGCGCCGACATCCGACCTGCTCGGCACCGGCTACAACACGCTCGGCGATCACTTCTCGCCCATCACCGCGTTGCTGGGGCCCCTCTACCGACTGTTCCCGCACGCCGAGACACTGCTGATCGCACAAGCGGTGCTGTTCGCGCTCGCAGTGATTCCGATCAGCCGACTGGCGGTACAGAATTTCGGCACGGTCGTGGGCATCGTGACGGCCGCGGCGTTCGGACTGTCGTGGGGCGTGCAGGCCGCGCTGAACTTCGATTTCCACGAGGTGGCGTTCGCGATGCCCCTGCTGGCCATGTCGATGGTCGCGCTGGTCCGACAGCATTGGCTGCCGGCCCTGGCCTGGGCTCTACCGTTGGTGTTCGTCAAAGAGGACATGGGCCTGACGGTGATCGTCATCGGGGCGTTGGTGGCGCTGTGGACGACCGGCCGAACGCGCCTTGCGGGGGCGCTGACTGCTGTGTGGGGATTGACCTGGGTAGTGCTCGCGGTCAAGGTGATCATCCCGGCCCTCAGCTCGGACAACTCGTACGATCAGGGCTCGAAGCTGCCTCCGCTCGGCGAGGGCATAGCCGACACCGCGCACGGTCTGGTTGCCGGCGATTCACGGGCGGCCACAGCATTTCTGCTTCTCGCGGTCACCGGCTTCTTCGCCCTGAGATCGCCACTGCTCCTGGTCGCGGTCCCGACGGTCGCATGGCGCTTTCTCAGCGACAACACCAACTTTTGGAAACCGATCTACCACTACAACGCGATCCTGATGGTCATCGTGTTCGTCGCCCTGCTCGACGCGTTGGCGCGTAGCCACCGCCACGGTCAGCTCACCGAACGTGGCCGGAAGCTGATCGTCGCGTTCGTGGCAGCCTTCGCGGTCATCGCGCTGCCGTTCCTGCCCATGTCACGTGTGGTGCACGCGCAAGAATGGACGATCGATCCGCAGGCCGCGACCGCACGAGAGATCTCCGAGTGGATTCCCGCCGGTGATCGGGTTGCGGCGTCGAACAATCTCGTGGCTCAACTCGTCGCCGACCACGAGGTCTCGGTCTTTCCGCAGCGTACGACCGATTCGACCGTCCCGGATTGGATCGTCGTCAACCGGCAACGACCTGCGGGGTGGCCGACGGACGAGACCGGCGACCGTCAGGCGATCGACCGGGCGCTGGCGAGCGGATACGACGTCGTCTTCTCCGTCGACGGAATCGAGGTCCTGCACCGCGAGTGAGTGGCCCCGATTAGTGTTCGAACGAGTCGACCTCCCAGTCGGCTCACAAGACGACTACCGCAAGGCAGGTACAGGACATCGACGCTCGAACCGGCGATCTCGGCGCCACCAAGACCGCATCGAAGCGCTCACCGTGGAATCGGAAGAATCCCTATCGCGCGCAGATTCTGGGCAACCGACGTCTCTCCGGCCCCACGTCGGCCAAGGAAGTTCGACACTTCTCGATCGCGCTCGGCGACAGCGGCATCGCCTACGAGGCCGGCGACGGATTCGGCGTCAAACCCGTCAACGACGCGGCGCTGGTCTCGGCCGTGATCGAGCGTCTCGGAGTGCCTGCCGACACCGCTGTCCACACCAAATCCGGTGAGATCACCCTGGCGGATGCCTTGACCACGGACTACGAGATCGGCATCCCGTCCATGGATCTGATCGAGGCCGTGGCCGAACGCGCCGGTGACGCCGAGCTCGATCACGTTCTGCAGAACGGCGACCGCGCGTCGTTCGACGCCTGGACGTGGGGTCGGGACGTCGTGGACGTTCTCGACCTCGATCGGTCGGGAGCGTTCGATCCAGCCGAGTTCCTCGGACTGCTGCGACCACTGCAACACCGGGTGTACTCGATTTCCTCGTCCCCGATCGCGCACGAGGGCACCGTGCATCTGACCGTGTCCACGGTCCGATATCGGTCCGCCGAGCGTGATCGCGGCGGCGTCTGCTCGACGTATCTGGCCGACCGCGTCGGGGAGCAACAGCAAGCCGGGGTGTTCCTGTCGGCCAACAAATCGTTCCGCCTTCCATCCGACGACACCCCGATCATCATGATCGGGCCGGGAACCGGAGTGGCACCGTTCCGAGCATTTCTGCACGAGCGTCGAGCCCGGGGCGCAACAGGCGAGAATTGGCTGTTCTTCGGCGATCAGCATCGAGCGAGCGACTTCCTGTACGAGGACGAACTGGTCGATTTCGAGCGCGACGGTCTGCTGACTCGACTCGATCTGGCCTTCTCCCGCGACCAGCCCCAGAAGATCTACGTTCAGCACCGCATGCGTGCGGCAGGCAAGGAGCTGTACGGGTGGCTCGAAGCGGGTGCGCTGATCTACGTGTGCGGCGATGCGGCTCGGATGGCCAAGAGTGTCGACGAGGCACTGCACGAGATCGTCGCAGAGCACGGTGGCCGCTCCCCCGACGCCGCCGAGGACTACGTCAACGACCTCAAGCGATCCAAGCGCTACCTTCGCGACGTTTACTGACCCAGGTTCTTGTCGGACCCTCTCGCTACGGTCTCGGATACAGGCATCAGTTCTCGTCCGAGAAGAGGGTTCGCATCGTGACCGCATTGCAGAACGGCCATTTCGACTCCGCCACCGCGCTTGCGTGGGCCACGTTCACCGAAAACCTGCACGCCCGTCTTCGGACCCTGCCGAGACGTGACTACATCACGGTTTCCGCTGCCCAGGCGAGCCCCGGTGAGCGCGGATTGCGGCCGTACATCGACGTGGCAGCGACGGACGGCGGCGTGCTGGTGTCGGTGGCAGCGCTGCCGTCACTGCTGTACCCGGATGCCCCGGACGCAACGGCCATGGATGTGCAGCTCCTCGACTTCGGTTGGCTGGATCGAGGCAAGCCGGTCGCAGACGGGTCGATCATCGATCTCACGCGCACCGACACCCGAGCAGATGCAGCGCTCGTCGCGGAGATGATCACTTGCGCATTCCGGGAGCTCTGGAACGTCCCACATCCGTCGTTCCTGAGCGTGTGGAGCGTCGCGGCCGACGCTGCGTCGTCGGGACCGGTCGACCTGCAGCGCGGGTTCGTCGGTAGCACAACCGTCGCAACGACCGAAAGCCCGTCGGAGACATCCGAGGACGTGCCTGCCGAGCTGAGGTCACTGCAAGCGTTGTGCCAGTTGGTCGGTCGACGCGTCGATGCGCACACTGTTCGATCGGTGTGCGCCGACGGCGATATCGACGCGTTGAAAGCGCAAGCACTGTCGCTGCATCGATCGGCCGCCGTCCGGGCTCGCCCCTCCGCCGACGCGACTGGCAACAACTCGATCGGGGTATGGAAGAACCTGGCCCGCACATGGCTTCTGGTCGCACACAGCATGGACGTCGTGACGAGGGCAGACCGGCATGCGTGCCGGTGACGAACACGATCGAACGAGCTACAGGATCTTTCGGCGCAGCCCGCTCGCCCGCAGCACCTGACGTTCGACGCCCGCGCGGATGGCCTCCTCGGTACCGATCACTCGAACGTGCGATCGTGCGCGGGTGATGGCGGTGTACAGCAGTTCTCGCGTCAACAGCGTCGATGCCTCGGCCGGCAGCAGAACCGAGACCGTGTCGTACTGACTGCCTTGGCTGCGGTGGATCGTCATTGCGTACACGGTGTGTACCGAGGAGAGCACATTCGGGTGAATCAACACGTGGCCACGACCTCGAGCAAACGCCGCCATCGGAGTCCCGTTGTCTCCCAACACCACAACGCCGGTGTCTCCGTTGTAGATCCTCGCCTCGTGGTCGTTGGCCGTGACCAACAACGGCTGACCGGGATACCACAGCGAAGGGTCGAGAAATGTTCCGGTGCCTTCTCCTACCCACTCCATCGCTTGCCGATCCCACCGCGAGACTCCCCATCGCCCCTCGCGGTGCGCACACAGGAGGCGATGTTTCTCGAGCCCGAGCAGTGCTTCGGTGGCATCCCCGCGTACGGCGGCGGCGGTGACCTCGGCTGCGGTGTCGATCACGTCCGAACGTAGAGCGTCGACGTCGTCGGGGCTCTGAAACGAAATCTCCTCCGCGCCGGATTCGAGCAACGCCATCACATCGTCGGCCCGGCCGTCCCTGACGGCCACGGCCAAGCGAGCGATGGCTCCGCCGAAGCGTCGGCCACGACTGAGCCGAACGACGCCGCCGCGCAATCGGTCTCGCTCGAACGCGCTCAGCGCCGCTTCTTCGGGATCCTCGGCGGCGGCGAAGTCCGCGTCGACGAGCTGAGCCAGAACCGGGTTCTCCGTGCCGGTGACGGGTCTGGCCACCAGATCGGCCAGCACCGCGCCTGCATCGACCGACGTCAGCTGGTCCGGGTCGCCGACGAGAATCAACCGAGACTCGGGACGTACGGCTTCGAGCAGCCGACACATCATCGTCAGAGACACCATCGAGGTTTCGTCGACGACGACGACGTCGTAGGGCAGCCGATTCTCCGCATCGTGCCGAAACCGCGTCTTGCTTCCGGGCTTCCATCCCAGAAGTCGGTGGAGCGTCATTGCTTTCAGGTCCGCAGGAAGTCCGAGGAGCCCGGCTTGTTCGGACACGGATTCCTGCAGTCGGGCTGCGGCCTTACCGGTGGGTGCGGCCAGTCCGATGCGCAGATCGCTGCCGTGTTCGCGTACGAGGAGCGCCAGAATTCTCGCTACGGTGTGGGTCTTTCCGGTTCCGGGTCCGCCGGCGATGACCGTGGTCCATTGTGTCGCTGCCAGAGCCGCCGCTATCCGCTGCCGATCGGGGGCGGCCGTGGGTGCACCCGATCCATCCACGAACAGCGCGGCCAAGGCCCCGCCGATCTCGACGGCATCGGCGGGCGGGTGGGATTGCGAACGCACGTCGAGGAGATCCCGAACGGTGCTCTCCTGCAGATGGTATCGGTCCAGATACAGCAGCTCACCCTGATCGGTGTCGACCAGTTTCAGCGGCCTCAACGGCCCATTCGAGCTGCCGACCACCAGTGGACTCACCCTCAGCGCTTGGAGCACGTCGTCGAGCTCGGGCCACGGGAGTGCGCTCGGATCGACGTCCGAATCCTCGTCGACGGTGACGTCTTGCAGTCGTCGCAGATCCAGGCACACCGAGCCGGATCGCACCGAGCGCACCGTCAGAGCGGTGGCGAGCAGCACGTGCTCCGACGATTCCCCGGCCAGGGCACCGAGGCGCAACGCAACGTGTACGTCGGATGCCGACAGCACACCCACGTCGTTGAACGTACGTAGAATTCCACTGCCTCGCAGCGCAATCGAGACACCGGTCATCGGCTCGCCCTGCCCGCGAGCAGATCCGACAGCTCGACCACCAGAGCTGCGGGCGGATCCCAATCGAACACTCCGCATCCTGCGGGAGTCTGCGGTCCGACCATGCCCCGCACGAACAGGTACCGGATGCCGCCGAGATGTAGTTGCGGGTCGTAGTTCGATTGACGCCATCGTAGATATCGATGCAGCGCAACGGCATACAGGATTGCCTGCAGCGGATAATGCGAGCGGATCATTTCCTGGGCCATCTTCTCGCGGGTGAAGTTGCCGGTGGTCAGATCGCCTCTCGCGATTCGATTCGTCTTGTAGTCCACCACGACGTATCGAGGTCCGGCCACGCGCAGAACCGAATCGATGCTCCCGGTGAGGAAGCCGCGAAGCGGTGTTGCCTCGAGATCGTCGAGCAGATCTGCGTAGGACGCGAGCACGTCCGTCGGTTCGAGATGGCGACGCAACAGCCGCGCCACGGACTTCAGCGTGACCGTGTCCGCCACCGGATCGTCTCCGCCGGCCAAGGGCAGCTCGAAGTCGAGCTCGGCCAGATGGTCGCACGGCGCTACGTCGGCCAGCGTCCCGAAACCCAACGGTGTCTGCATCACCGGTAACAGAGCCTGGGCCAACGCCATCGGATCGACCTCCGCCATTCGCGACGCGACCGCCGCAGCGCAGCGACCTTCGAGTTCCGCGAGCAGGTCCGGTGCGGACGTGTCGACGTGTTCGAGAGCCTCGTGGACGAGCGTTCCGAACGCCGCACCGGCAGGCATGCCGTTCATCGGTGACGCGATTCCGTCCAGCTGTTCGTCGATGTACTCGCTTCCTGGATAGTCGCCGCCGACCGACGTCTCGGCGGGCTCGTCCGTCTTCTCGGGATGCTCGGCCTCGCTGGTCACTCCTACTTCGAGCCGGCCGGGCGCGGCGTCGTGAGCATGAGCTGTCAACGCGGAGTACGACGTCCGACGCCACAGTAGGTCGAGGGTTCGATCGAAGCGTGCGGCGGCAACGTCGAGGTGCGGTTGCTCGGGACGAATCCAATGTGCAGTGGACGGCTCACCGGGCCCCACCGGTTCGACCGAGATGAGCCCGGCTGCCGACCCGACCCAGGATTGGAGCCGGTTCGCGGTCGTCGCGTCGTCGAGAACCTTGTACGACGGCTCGGGCAGAGCGATTCCGGGGATGCGTCCGAACAGCATGCGGTGCAGCGAGGAGGTCGCGGTGTTTCGGCCCGGTGCCCACCACAGCACGATCCGGCACTCGGCGCGGGTGAGACCGACGTAGAGCAATCGCAGTTCCTCGCCTGCCTCCTCCTGATCGTTGAGGATCTTCCTGGCCGCGTACCCCGCCCCGGACGGTCCGCCGACGTCTCGGATTCGCTTGCCGTTCTCGTGCAGCAACAGCGTCGACGGCTTGCTGAAGAACAACGTGTCCCAGGCGTAGGGCAGGTAGACGACAGGGAATTCGAGCCCTTTGCTTCCGTGTGTCGTCATGATCTGCACTGCTGCGGAATCACTGTCCAGTCGACGGCTCCGGTCGGTCGACCCGCCCGCTGCCGGTTCCTTGATGCGGTCGGTCAGCCAGCGAGTGAGGGCGGTGATTCCGTAGGACTCGGATACCGCTGCGCGATTGAGCAATTGGGCGATGTGTCGCAGATCGGTCATCGTGCGCTCACCGGATTCGACCGCGAGCAGCCTCGCATCGAGTCCGGACTGGGCCGACACGCGCTCGAAGAGTGCTGCGAACCCGGCCTCGTCGAACAGCACCGAATACTCGCGCAGACGACTGCTGACCTGGGACAGCGCGTCCTCGGCTCCGGAGTCGAGTCGCGCGGCGGTCCACCCGAGCAGCGGAGTCAAGGCGGCCAGACGTACGCGATCGGTGCGATGAGGTTGCTCGATCGCCTGCAGCAACCACAGCCAGTGTCGTGCACTCTCGGTGCCGAACACGCTGGTGCTGCTCGATACGACGGACGGCACCCCGACCGCGTCGAGTGCGTCCCGAATCAACGCCACCTGCTTGGTCGTTCGGGTCAACACGGCAATGTCCCGCGGTTCGATCACCCGAGGGCCGTCGGGACGCTCGATCACGGCATGTCCGGACAGCAGCTCGACGATGTCCGCCGCAACGTCCGCCGCAACCCGGGATCGGAGGCGGTCGACCGTGGGAAAACCCTGTCGCAGTGGACCAGCGCCGGTTCGGGGAAGATATCGCAACCGCAGGGGAGGATGTCCGACCATGCGCGAGAGAGGGTTTCGAGCCTCGACTCGGTGCACCACGATGTCGTCGTGACCGAGGGCTGCGCCCCCGTACAGATGATGCAGGGCGTCGAGCAGCCCCGAATCACTACGCCAGTTGGCAGTGAGCTCGTAGAGGTGGTCCGCGGTCTGCACCGCGTCGAGGTAACTCAGTACCTCGGCTCCACGGAACGCGTAGATGGCCTGCTTCGGATCGCCGACGAGGATGAGCGTGGTGAATCCGTGAAACGCCCGCCGCAGAATGTCCCATTGCATGGGGTCGGTGTCCTGGAATTCGTCGATGAGCACGACGCGGAATCGGTCTCTCACTCGGGCGCAAGCGGCCTCGCCGTGGACGGGGTCGGACAACACCGAATGCAGAAGTCCCAGCAGATCGTTGTAGTCACGCACCCCGAGCAGGCGTTTGCGACGTTCGATTTCCCGGCGCGCTTCCCTGGCGAACCGCACACGCAGTCCAGGCTCGCGGTTGCTGTCGTCCAGGTCCTCGATGTCGGGGTACAGAATCGACTGCGGGTCACCCACGGCCGCCAACGCCAACTGCTGAGCGTCCCGCCTACCGAATGCCGGCGCCTCGTCGTCACCGCTGAACATCTGCAGATACAGGTCGTCCACGACCTGTTCGAGCAGGTCCGAAACCGATTCGACGAAGGCCGATTCCGGTTCGCGTTCGCCCGCGATGCCGAGCCCGTCGAGCATGCGCTGGCAGAAACTGTGAGTGGTGACGATGGTTCCGGCGTCGAAGTCCGACAGTGCCCGTCGCAACCGACGACGCCGCCGGTCCACTTCGGCGTCGTCGACGGTTGCCAGAAACGCCACGAGTGGATCCCGAGATGCGCGAGCGGTGTCCGGCTCTGCCAGGTCCCGGGCGATCGAGGCGAACCTGCTGCGGGTGCGGTCTCGGAGTTCCTGGGTCGCGGCCCGACTGAACGTCACCAGGAGCAGGTCCGAGATCTCGGCGATCCCTTCGGCGATGTAGCGCGCGGCCAATCCCACGATCGCGTACGTCTTGCCGGTCCCGGCGCTGGCTTCGAGGACGGTAGTTCCGGTCGGCATCGGACCGAGCAGGTCGAATCCGCGGGCGGCAGTCATGCGTTCCCCATGTTCTCGGCGGTCAGCAACGGGTCCCACAGCTTTCGCGCGAGAATTCCGAAGCGGCTCTTTTCGTTCGACGGCTCGGTCTCGTCGGCATGCGGGGTCGCGGCGAGCAACGTCTGGAACGACAGTGTCGACCCATGGACGTAGCGCAGCGACCGGTCGGTCCCGTCGCCGAAGTCGCCCCGCCACGCCCACGCGGCCGATTCGTAGCCGTCCTCGATGGTTCCGCCACCGAAGCGCTTCTCCGCGTAGGCCGACGCGGTACCGGTCGATATCGGCAGCGGCGAGGTCATTCCGCGATCACGCAGGTCCACCAGGTCACGCAGCACGGCTGCGGGGTCCCGCGGGGCGCTCAACCGAGAGCGACGAGGCGGGCGCATCCCGCTCGCTCGGCCGATGGTGACGGCGCTCCACTCCCCTGGCTGGGATGCGGCCACCGCCAGCAACCGCACCCACGCGGCCAGTCGATGTTTGGCGGCCAGGCGCGAGTAGGACGATCGCGCCAGCGTACGGCCGTGAATTCCGGTGACGGTGCCGGTCAGGCGGCGTCCGTCACCGAGATCGACCGCGACGTCGACGGTCTCGGCCGGACCCTCGTGGAAGGGAGCGGCCGCGTCGGCGATGATTCCGACGATCTGCCGGATGTCGGACATCTCTCTGCGGCCCTGATGGAACGGAGGAAGGGTGCCGCGCCGCCACTCGGCGTCCGCGAATTCCCCGATGTCCCCACCGGCGAGCACTGCCGCGAGCATCCGATCACCGATGTTCCACCGGGACAACGGATCCAGCTCGATGTCCAGACTGTCCGCCAGGTCGTCCTCGAGCTCCGGAACTCGAAATCCGAGCCGTTGCCGCAGAAAGGCCTGCACCGGGTTCTCGACGAAGGCGATCAGTTCGGCGAGCTCGACGTCCCCGCGATCGGTCGGAGGTAGTGCGTGGAGCAGAAACGGTGCCACCGGATCGGGCGTCCGCTGCTGGGAGACCGCTCCGGCCAGGGCAACGGTGTCGAAGCTGAACGGGTGTTCGGCTTCGAAGTTGTGCGGATCGAACGGCTGCAGCGGATGCCGGTGTTCGACGCTTGCGCCCGCCGTCACCTCGAGCGCGTCCATCAACTCTCGCAGCGGGATCGCGGGCGGCTTGATCGACCCGTCGACGGGGTCTGCTCCGGTGTAGAACAAGAGCAGCTTCTCCTCGGCGGACATCACCGCGTCGAGGAGGAGTTGTCGGTCCTCACTGCGGATATCTCGTTCGCCGACGGCCGGATCACGGGCGAGGATGTCGTCTCCGTCGATACTGCCCACTCGGGGGAACACCTCGTCGTCGAGCCCGAGCAACACCACCACTCGGTGCGGCACCGAGCGCATCGGCACCATGGTGCACACGGTCAGCTCGCCGGTGCGAAAGTTCGCACGGGTGGGTCGACCGGCCAGTCTGCCGGCCAACATAGCGCGCACGTCCGCGAGCCGTAGCTCGGCGGTGCCGCCGTGTTCGGTGGCGTCGGAGATCTCTCGATGTGCCTGTGCCAGTTGCCATTCGTCGGCGGTGGGCACGTCTGCGAGGAGATCGAGGGCGCGTCCCAGCTGCCGGGTCCATTCGGTCACCGATGCCGGACCGGCAAGTGCGCGGAGCACCGAGGCAAGCCGATCGACGAGCTCGGCGAAGCGGCCGCCGAGGGTGATGTCGTTGCTGTCGACGTCGTCGAGGGGCAGCGCGAGGTCGAGGTATTCGTTACGAGTCTCGTCCGCGGCCACTCCCAGCAGGATGCGGTCGAGCGCAGATTTGAATGTGTTCTGGCGAAAACCGTTCAAGCCGTATGCTTCTCGTTGCCGAACCGTCAGTCCCCAGCGAGCACCGGAGCTCGCCACCCACTCGCGCAGGCGCTCGAGATCGTCGTCGGTGAACGAGAACTTCTCCCGCACCGGGCCGCTCGCAGCGAAGTCCAACAGCTCGCTCGCCGTCACCCGCCCCTCCGAGAAATCCAGCACCGTGGCGATGACATCGAGGACGGGGTTGGTGCGGCGCAGGCCTCGATCGGCCAGGCGCACCCGCAACCGGTGTCCAGGATGCACCAGCGCCGCCTGCCCGAAGTTCGCGCGGATCAGCGGCGCATAGGTCTCGACATCCGGACACATGACCAGCACGTCCCGTGGTTCGAGCGTCGGGTCGCCGGCGAACAGATGCAACAACGACTCGCGCAGCACTTCGACCTGTCGAGCAGGTCCGTGACAGGCGTGAATCTGCACCGATCCGTCGACGAACGTTGTGCCGTCGTCGAATTCGGGAGACGGAGGCGAATCGGCGGTGATGTCGGCTTGAATTCGACCGAGCAGGGTGTTCGCCGCTTCCGGGCCCTGGTGATGCACGGTGTTCGTCGCCACCGACGCGATGGTGGCCTGGAGTTCTCGCACGTCTCGCGAGAGGCCGGCCAGCAGTGGGTGCTCGACGGCCAGAGCCGTCGTATCGTCTCGTCGGCGCGTCACCGCCGGAATCTCGGCGAGGGTGCGCCACATCGACGGGCTGGGATGCGGAACCCAGACGTGCACATCCCGAGCCTGCGACAGTGCACTCAGTATCTCGAGCTGATCGGTGGTTAGCCGGGTCGGACCGAACACCGACAACCGGCTCGGTAGGTCCACCGACTCCGGTGCATCCCTGAGTCGCGCGCAGGTCTGCGGCAGTCGTTCGGCCGGGCTCGGGCTGCCGATCCGCTCGCGCATCGCGGCCCACACCCGCGGTTGCCACAGCAGGTCCTCGTCGAGATCGCCGCCGTGGCCGTCGGTGAAACGCCCGTCGAACCAGTCGCGCAGCATCTGAGGACGTTGTGATCCGTAAGTGCGAAACAGTTCTGCCACATGCGAAGCCGTCGACCAGCGGCGTCCCACCCGGTGATCCTCGGAACCGGCACCGAGGTGCTTGAACAGAACGGCCGCCCAGGGTTCGGTTCGGCACTCGTCGATCACCTCCAGCGCCGTCCAGAGAACCCGGCCAGGGGCCCACGGATCTTCGTCGGGGTCGATGTCGTCGACCGCCGCGATGGCGCGCGATACCAATCGCGTCGGGCTCGGGAAGTCGATGTTCGCGGCGATGCCGTCGCCGTGCGAACCGCCCAGGGTGCTCGACAGTCGCTGGGTGAGCCAACGCTCGACGCCCTTGGCCGGGACCGACACGATCTCGGGTACGAACGGATCGTCCAACGGAACGGACAGGATCTCGGCGAGTGCAGCCGCGAGTGTTCCGGCGCGTTCGGCGCGGTGGAGCGTCAACACCGTTGCGGTCCCCTGCCTGCTCGTATCGGTGCCCGATTTCGGACTCGTGACGACCCTACTCGAGCCACCGACAGATTCTGCGCGATGAGTCGGGCCGCCGGATCCGGTCCATATCTGCGAACCCGAACGATTGTGAGGAGAACGCAATGATCGAACATGTGCTTGCCGTGGTGGCGGTGCGCGATATCGACTCGGCACGACAGTGGTACGAGCAGCTGTTCGACCGCCGCCCCGACAACAATCCGATGCCGAGTCTGGTGGAGTGGCGGCTTGCTTCGGCTGCGTGGCTGCAGGTGACCGTAGATCCCGAGCGGGCAGGCTCGTCGTTGTTCAACGTTGCCGTCGGAGACATCGAGGTGTTCGTCGATGCCGCTCGTTCCCGCGGTATCGACTTCGGCACCATCGTCGACGCGAACAAGGGGGTCCGACTGTCGTCGGTCTCCGATCCCGACGGCAATTCCATCACTGCCATCGGCGGCTTTCGCGAGCTCTACTGATCGGGCGGTTGGCGTTCTCACACGGGATGTAACGAGGAGCCCGGTCGGTGCGACATGGTGAACGGAAATGCGACCGACCGGTTCGGACAGAACGAGACGGTAGCTTCCGGTCTCGCGGGTGACATCTCGGCCGCGGCATCGACACCCCTCGCGACCCGAACGGACCCTCGACATGACCAGTGCCTACCCACCACCCTTTCAGCGCCCGGCACCCGAGCCACAGACGCCTCGCCGCCCCCTGTTCGGGAAGATATTCGCTTGGGTCGCAATTGTTTTCGGTGCACTTTTTCTGATCGGGGCAGTGGTCTCGTTCGAGTTCGGTGCGCTACTCGTCGGCGCGTTGCTGGTCGGCAGCGGAGTCACGTACCTTCGCTCGTCGCCCGCGCGGGGTCGCAAGGTCTGGGCGGCACCGGCCATCGCCGTCCTCCCCGCCCTGTTCGTGATCGGGCTGACCACCACGACCGAAACCGAGACCCCGACCGCCATCGCACCGGTCGCGGCCGTGCCCGCGTTGCCGACCGTCACGACCACCACCGCACCGCCGTCGACCACAACACCGGCCCCGACCACGACGACCGCGGCTCCGACCACCGAGCCGGTGGCCGCCGCCGTCGAGATACCGACGACCACGGAATACATCCCGTTGCCCGAGCCCGAACCTGTGTACATCCCGGAGCCCGTCTACACGCCGGAACCGGTGTACACACCCGAGCCCGTCTACACCGCTCCCGCGCCGTTGGCCGCAGTGCCTTCCGCTGTCTCGTACGCCAATTGCGATGCGGTCCGTGCGGCGGGTGCAGCCCCGATCTACTATGGGGATCCGGGCTACAGCATCAAACTGGACCGTGACGAAGATGGCGTCGGCTGCGAGAACTGATGACAGTCAACCCACCAACCGCCGCGTCAGGTCCGCGGCTTCGTGGGAGTAGGCGACCAGCATGACGAGGTCGACCGACGGTCGGGCAGCTTTGACTGCCAGGACTTGTTGGGTGACTGCATCCTGCATCGGCCATCCGTAGGAGCCGCCGGAAACCAGTGGAAATGCGATGGACTTCATGTTCATCGACGCTGCCAGCGCCAGACTCCGGGCGTAGCACAGTCGCAGCAGCTCCGATCTGTCCTCGTGCGGGGAGTAGCGCGGGCCGACGGTGTGGATGACACAGCCGGCTCGAAGTCGGCCCGCAGTGGTGGCGACGGCTGCCCCGATGTCGAGGCCGTGGGGCAGGGTGGTGGCCCGCAGCGCCTTGCATTCTGCGAGGATCTCGGGTCCACCGGCTCGATGGATGGCACCGTCCACTCCCCCGCCGCCGAGCAATCGCGTGTTGGCCGCGTTGACGATCGCGTCTGCCGCCACGTCCGTGATGTCGCCCTGGACGACGTCGATGACTGTCATGAAAGCTCCTTCGCTGCAATGATGTTCGAGGTGATTCGGTCGAGGTCGTCGGCGCGCAATCCCGGGTAGCCGTGGACGATGTCGCGCCATTCGCTCGGCACCGCCGATGCGCCCCAACGCGCTCCGAGGAGTCCTCCGGCTATGGCCGCCGTGGTGTCGGTGTCGCCGCCGGCGCGGACGCACAGTTCCAGAGCGGCGGGCAGGGGCTGCTCCGCGTCGGCAGATCGGTGGATTGCCCACCACGCCGTTTGCAGAGCGTGGACCACCCAGCCGTTGTTCGGGAAGTCGGACGGCTGCCCCTCCTGTGCCTGACGAAGCAGGGGCTTCCAGAACTCGCGGACGTCGGCTTCGGCCTCGTTCACGAACTCGGTCACGCCGTCGTAGGTGGAGTTCACAATCGCGTATCGAATTGCGTGACTCCACAATTGACACGCTTGACCGGCACGGGGATCGGAGTGGGTGAGGGCACTGATCCGCGCCGCAGCATCTCGACAACCGGCCGGGTCGTCGAGGTAGGCCAGGGCAACCGGTGCCGTTCGCATGAGTGATCCGTTGCCGCCGGTTCTACCGGCCAACGACGCTGCCACCGCAGTCATATCGGCACCGTCGAGTGTCGGCTGCGACAGCACCAGCCGAGTCTGGTTCCCCACGTCCGGAGGGTTCTGGTCGAACCAGTCGCGAAAGTACCCGGCGATCTCGTCGACGTCGCCGCCCTGCTCGAGTGCGCGCGCGATGCAAAGCGCCATCGAGGTGTCGTCGGTCCATTCGCCCGGAGCCCAGTCGAATGATCCGCCGCCGATCATGGCGATGGTCTCCTCGGACGTGGGATACCCGAATTCGTATCCTGCGCCCAACGCATCGCCCACCGCGGTTCCGAGCAGAACCCCTCGCGCCCGATCGTGCTGAATGTCGGTCAACCGCATCTCTACCCCTTAGATTGATATTGCGCTAACCATAGATCACATCGGCGCTAAGATGCAAGGCATGACGTGGCGAGACAAAGACGGCAAGGCTCTGACCGACTATCCGCGCCCCTCGGTGGCCGTCGACGTCGCAGTACTGACCATCCGCGAACGGCGACTGCACGTCGTCGTCGTTCGGTCGGACCGCGGCCTCGCGTTACCGGGCACTTTCCTGCGGCCGTCGGAGACTCTCGCCGACGCGGCCGACCGCGCGTTGAGGACAAAGGCAGGCCTGATCGATCTCTCCTTCCATCAGCTGAGGATGTTCGACGGTCCTGATCGCGACGACCGCGGATGGGTACTGTCGATGGCGCACAGCGCAGCGATATCGGCTCGATCACTTGCTCCCACAACAGAATCGATG
The DNA here is from genome assembly GCF_002258285.1 of Rhodococcus sp. 06-418-5. Lineage (NCBI taxonomy): Bacteria > Bacillati > Actinomycetota > Actinomycetes > Mycobacteriales > Nocardiaceae > Rhodococcus > Rhodococcus sp. 06-418-5. The sequence continues at coordinate 17,348 of NZ_NOYE01000033.1, read as the reverse complement.
CCGATCGACGGCTCGGAACCGGTCTCGTCGCTGGCCTTCGATCACGGCGACATGGTGACCGAGGCGGTGCTCGACCTCCGTCATCGCTACGCGCGTGAGGTCGATCCCGCGCTGTTGACGGACGCTCGATTCACCCTTCTCGAACTGCGTGAGCTGTACGAGATCGTGTTCGATCGCCCGCTGCCGAAAGACACTTTCCGACGCCACGTCATCGGCTCGTTGCAAGGGACGGGCGCAACCTCGACCGCAGGTGGCGGCCGCCCCGCAGAGCTGTATCGCCGTGCCGCGGATCCAGCTCTTCCCGCGGCTGCGGGATCGTTCCTTCTTCGCTGAGGGCACGGATCGACGAAACCGGACATGCCAACAGATAAGCTGGGAGTCATGGGATCGAAGCGGCCTGCCAACCGCGGACAGAAACGCGCAGAAAAGACCAAGGCCCGGCAACGGCGTCACCAGCAATCCCGACCGGCCCCGACCGGTGCCGCCACCGAACGCATCGCCGACCTGATCGACGGTTTCGTCGAATGGCTCGACGAGAGCGAGATGTCGGAACAGTCGGAGGCCATCTCTCGGCTCGTGTCGTCGACACTGACCCAACTGGCCGGGGCGCGTCAGGGATTCTCGCCCAGCGCCTGGCTTCCCGCAGACGCGCACCTGCTGGTGGATGCGGCCGAACGGATCCTGCAGGAAGAGTCCGACACTGCGGAGGACACCGCGGTCAATCTCGTTCTCACCTCGCTGCAATACCTGACATTCCTCGACGAGACCGATCTCTGGGACGGCAGCCCCGAGGACTACGCGCACTGCATGGAAGACCTCTCGGACTTCCTCGAGGGCGACGAGCCCGACATGCTCGATGCCGACGACATCGACCTGCCAGACGTTTCCCTGGCCCAGGAACTCGCCGCGATCTCGGCGCTTCCCCTGCTGCCCGCCCTCGATGACATCGTCGCGCGTGTGGCCGATGGATTGGCGGTGGCCGACAACGCCGACCTGCAGGAGGCCGTCGGCTCGGCCCTGGTCGATCCCGCCCGACTCGATGTGGGTGCCGCGGTCGATTACTGGTCGACGGCCATCGCCACCGAATTGATTCGCATCGACGGAGACACCGCCCGTCCGGGAGACAACGCCCATTCGCTGGCCGGCCGTGGAGCCGAGACCGTGCACGAGCTGGTTGCCGAACACGTTCGCGTGCAGCTGTCGGGAGACGCCGACGACCCCGACGTGTCACGGTCGCTGGCCAACACGTTCGCGGTGCAGACGCTGCTGGCTGCCATGACCGACGAGCTGCCGATCAACAACGAGGGCGAGGACTACGCCGAGCTCGAAGGTGAGGATCTGCGTACGGCACAGCTGATCGACCACCGCGTTCGATCCCTCATCGAGCAGGGCATCCTCGTCAGGATCGAGGAAGTACTCGCCGTTCCGCACGCGTTGCGTCCGGCAGTGCTGGACGGTGTGGCCGAGGCGCAGCCGTTCGGTGTGATCGACGAGGAGTCGCAGGACGACCCGCTCTACGGCTCGGTCGAGGATTCGGCATCGTCGTGACAACCCACGCGAGCGCCGAGACCCTGTCGGTGGTCGCCGCTAGCGTCACCGACTGCGCGTTACGTCGACGCGATCTGGGTAAGGAGCCGACATGAGCGATTCACTCGAGTTCGACTTCGACGTCGACGCTGCCTGGATGCACTTCCAGCGCAAGCTCGGCGATTACGTCAGCGCGATGCGCGACGGCGATGCGCTGGTGATCGAGTCGCGTTACGACACCACCGACGGTGTGCCCGACACCGCCGCCTGTGTGCAGTTCTATGCCTGGGATCTGGATATGGTCCGCTGCGAAATTCCCGCGAACGAGCATCTGCACAGTAGCCGTGCCATCACCGTCGAGCAGCGAGATGCGCTCAGCCATATCGGATTTCGCACGTCGGTCGATTCGGAGCCCACGGCACCACACGTCGACCGAAATCGCTCGTGGTCCGATGATCTGGCGAAGAAGACCGTCGCGGTGTTTCGCGACATCTGGGGTCTGCCCCACCCGTCCTTCCTGGGCTCACGCGCCACCGGTCGCTACGACGTCCCGAGTTTCGACGCCACCACCGCCGAGACCGACACGGCCGTCGTCCCACTGTGCGTGCAACCGAAGGGCAAGGAGCACCTACAGCAACTCGTCGACCGCGCCCTCGAGCCATGGTTCGGCTTCCCGCCGGATCACGACCCCGACGGCGACATCCCCCTGCGGTTCGCGGGCGGTACCGCGTACGTGTCGGTCAAGCCCACCGAACCTGTGGTCGAGATCAATTCGACGCTGGTGCACGCCGTATCCGGACGAACCCGCGCAGCCGAGTTGCTGGTCGATCTCAATCTTCAACTCCCCGACGTGATGCTGCACCTGGTGCAGGACTGCATCGTCGCGCAGGTGCGAGTGAGCGGGTCCCCCTTCGTTGCCGATCACCTGCTGTGGGCGGTGCGGATGCTCAGCCACGTGTGGGAGCAGGTCGACGAGAAGTTCGCCGAGGATTTCGGCGGCGCACTCGGGGAACCGACTCCGCCGTCGATCGACGCGGACGACTTTCCGGACGGGCTGCTCGAACTGGTCGAGCTTCTCGACCGGTCCGACGAATCCCTCGACCTCGACACCGTCCTCGGTCGTTGCTCCTCCGATCGCGATGTCGTCGTCTCCTACCTGCGCATCAGCGCCGAGCAGGAGGCGTCGTGGCGGGGTATCGCGGTCGCTGCAGACCTCGGTGACGAGCACTGCGATGTCGACGAGGCAGACCGAGAAGCCGGCAAGTGGGGCCGCGCGGTTACCGCTCTGCGCGAGGTACTGCGCAGCACGCCCGAGCAGGTCACGCCGGTGGTCGATCCGTCGGCGATCCAGTTGCAGCTGTTCGAGACCGACGAGGTGGCAGAGATCTCCGACGAGCGTTCGGACGAACAGTAGGCGGCGACCCAACAGGATTTCTTCTACGCGCTTCCCTTTCGTGTTAACTGGGGTTACATTAACCCTATGTTCGCACCTCGTTTGGAGAAGCCATGACACTGACGACAGGCACCACGTCCGTTTCGGTCGATACCGACACCACGGACGAACAGCAGTACAACGAGACACTCACTTTGCTGTCCGAGGGTTCTGTGCACAAGCACTTCGATCCGTACGTCGACATCGACTGGGAGTCCGAGAAGTTCGCGGTACCTGCGAACGATCCCCGCTGGGTACTCCCCGCCAAGACGGACCCGATCGGCGGCCACGACTGGTACCGCGCACTATCGCTCGACAGGCAGATCGAGATCGGCATGTGGCGCCAGGCCAACGTCGCCAAGGTCGGTCTTCAGTTCGAGAACATCCTGATCCGCGGCATGATGCAGTACGTGTTCTCGCTGCCCAACGGCTCGGCCGAGGCACGCTACTGCACTCACGAATCCATCGAAGAGTGCAACCACACCCTGATGTTCCAGGAGATGGTCAACCGCGTCGATTCCGACGCCCCCGGCATGAGTCGGCCCATGAAGATGCTCTCGCCGTTCATTCCCCTGTTCGCCACGCTGCTGCCCGAACTGTTCTTCGTCGGCGTTCTCGCAGGCGAGGAACCCATCGACCACATTCAGAAGTCGGTCCTGCGGTCCGGTGAAGACATCCATCCGATCATGCAGAGCGTCATGGCAATTCACGTCGCCGAGGAGGCGCGACACATCTCGTTCGCGCACCAGTTGCTGCGACGTCGCGTTCCCAAGATGTCCAAGGCCGGGCGGTTCCTGCTCTCGCTGGCCTTCCCGGTCACGATGCGCATCCTGTGCGACGTCATCGTCATTCCGCCGAAGAAGTTCTGGACCAAGTTCGACATTCCCAAGCAGGTGAAGAAGGACCTGTTCTGGGGCACCGAGGAATCACAGCACGCGCTCCAGGACTACTTCGGAGATGTGCGCATGCTGGCCACCGACACCGGCATGATGAACCGCGCTGCTCGCCTGGTGTGGAAGCTGTGCGGAATCGACGGCAAAGCGTCGCGTTTCCGTAGCGAACCCGACCGCAGCTCGAGCCAGTTCGCCGCATAGCCCTCTCGCCGCTCAGCCATTCTTGCCTCTGCCGTCAGGAACCCTCATGCCCCACGTCGTCACCCAGTCATGTTGCAGCGACGCGTCATGCGTCTACGCGTGTCCCGTCAACTGCATTCATCCCACTCCAGACGAGCCGGACTTCCTGACGGCGGAAATGTTGCACATCGACCCGCAATCGTGTGTCGACTGTGGCGCGTGCGTTTCGGCCTGTCCCGTCGACGCCATTGTGCCGCAGGCGAAATTGACCGAGGCGCAACTGCCGTTCCTGACGATCAATGCAGATTTCTACAAGCAGGAGCGCCCGCCGCGGCCCATCCTGGCACCGGTCACCCCTGCAGCCTCGGTATCGAGGGATCGTCAGCCGCTACGAGTCGCAATCGTCGGATCGGGACCGTCGGCCATGTACGCAGCGGACGAGCTGCTCACCCAACCCGGCGTTCGCGTCGATGTCTACGATCGACTTCCGCGGCCTCACGGCCTCGCCCGACTCGGCGTCGCACCCGATCATCAGAAGACACGTCAGGTGTCCCGGTTGTTCGAAACCATCTCCGCGCAAGAGGGATTCACCTACCACCTCGGCGTGGAGGTCGGCAAGGACGTCACCCACGACGAGTTGATGGACACCCACCATGCCGTGATCTACGCCGTCGGGGCATCATCGGATCGCGAGCTCCGCATTCCAGGAGCCGAATTGCCCGGGCGCAGTTCGGCGACCGACTTCGTCGCCTGGTATAACGGCCACCCCGATCACGCGCACCGCACCTTCGACCTTTCGCACGAACGTGCCGTCGTCATCGGTAATGGCAACGTTGCACTCGACGTCGCGCGCATTCTGACGATGAATCCGGATGCGCTCGCCCAGACCGACATCGCACCGTATGCCTTGGACGCCCTGCGCCACAGCGCAGTTCGTGAAGTTGTCGTCGTCGGCAGACGCGGAGTGGCTCAGTCCGCCTTCACGGTGCCCGAGTTCGCCGGATTGTTGACCGTCCCCGATATCGACCTGGCCATCGATCGCAGCGAACTCGCACTCGATCCCGTCACCGTCCGACTCGCCGCGACCGACGACCTACCCCACGCCGTGGCACAGAAGCTGCAACTGCTTCGCCACGTCGACGAATCCCCCGAGCACAGCGACGGCCGCAAGCGAATCACTCTGCGCTACCTTCTCTCTCCCACCAGAATCCTGGGCACCGACCGCGTGACGGGAATCGAGTTCGACCGAATGGGCCTCTCCGCGGACGGCGACGACGTGGTTCGCAGCACTTCGACCGGCGACGTGGAGAGCATCGAGGCCGGACTCGTCCTCACCTCCATCGGCTACCGCGGTGTCGCGCTTCCCGGAGTTCCGTTCGACGACCGGGCGGGCATCATTCCCAACACCGGCGGCCGTGTGCTGGAGGAATCCGGCGGGCAGACTGCAGTCGGCAGCTACGTCACCGGGTGGATCAAGCGGGGTCCCTCGGGATTCATCGGCACCAACAAATCCTGCGCTCAGGAAACCGTCGGCCATTTGGTCGACGACTTCAACGCCGGTCGCCTGCCGGATCCGATCGAGCTGCCCGACACCTGGCCGACCGGGGCGAACCGGGGCACGCTACGACGCTCGAAAGACAGGCTGCTTGCTCTGCGCCGCTCCTGATTGCTCACCTCGGTTGGGATCAATGCGCCTTTCCGTCACTCCAACTGCAAGAAAGCCACATTCATCCAGGTGACGAAGGCCGCAGAACCAGGGAAACAGTGTCGAGGTTGAAGCGTCGACCATCGGGGTACACCGAGGCATCGGCCACCGATTCGCGGCGGGCCAACACCTCGAGGAGTACGAGATGACGGCCCTGCGACGCATCTTCACCAGGACTGCTGTCCCAATTGTCGGTATTGCCGTGGCGTTGGTGTGCGCAGTACCGGCCCAGGCTCTGCCGACGCCCGGTGACCTCGCAAATGTCCCGGCCCGAACCTCGATCTCGTACGAACACATCCCGACGGGGACCTACGTGGGCAGCGCGGAGGACAACTCGGCGCGCCCAGGACTGTCGACGGTAAAGCTCTACATGGCCGACTACGTCGTCCGCTTCGGCGACGGTTCGCCCAGAGACCTCGACCTGGCCGCCAGGATGGTCCAGGTCAGCGACGACGGTGCCGCTTCGACGCTCGACAACAAATACCCACAGGCGATTTCGGCAACCGCCGCGGAATACGGACTCACCTCTACCTCGCGGGGCGGTTTCTGGGGCAACTCGTCCACGAGCACAGCCGACACCGTGCGATTCCTGGCGGCGAAGAAGCGCACCGATCCCGCCAGCCCCGTCCTCGCATGGATGAACACCGCGGCTCCTGTGGCACGCGATGGAATGGTTCAGGACTGGGGCACCGAGCAGTTGCCCGGCGTGACCGGGACCAAGTGGGGATGGGCCGACGACCGATCGAGTGTGGTGGCGTCCGCGTCGATCGGCGATGACTTCGTCATTGCATCCAACACGTACGGACCGACCCGATCCAACACCGACGACGTCATGGCGGGCCTCGGCGGCATCGAATTGACGGCACCGCCCGCCGCCGCTCCTGTTCCGAACCTTCCAGTGATACCCGGCCTGCCGTCCGTCGAGGAACTACTGCAGATGCTCGCTCCTCGCTGACACGTTCGAATAGTTTGTCAGACCCCTCCCTTACTCTGCGTCTCACCGAACAGTTCGGGGACCACACCGGGGGACGTGGAGGGGACGACGATGAGTCGTATCGATCTGGACAATTTTTTCAAGTACACGCGCGCGACGAACGCGTGGGAGGATGCCGACCCGAGCGAATTGCTCGACAGCGGAATCGGTTTCGCCCAACTCGGATCAGCCGGGAGAGACAGGGTCCGGCTGGTTGCAGAACGCTTGGCCGCTGTGGGCGAGCAACAGAGTCGTCCGGAGCACGACCGCGCAGCGCGAACACTCGACGAGGCTCTCGATGCTGCTTTCGAGAATGGTTGGCAGCCGGCCGAATTGGTGCACGTAGCCCGCCAGTGCGCCGGAGGCGACGCCACAGTGGTCATGGTCGAGGCTATCGGCGCACACGCGGCGCGAAGCTCGGCGGAGCGCCTCGCTCCGGGTTCCTGGCGTGATCAATTGTCCGAGCTGCATATCGAGTACGCAGGGGGCACGACGGCCGAGCGCCTTCGGCGGTGGCGGTCGTACAACCGACGATCGTCGGCGCAGTCCTGGTACACGCTGTTGCTCGTACTCGGTTGTGCGACGTGGTTGTTGCCCCTCGAGCAGCTCCTGCCCCCTCCGGGTCGATGGACCTCACAGTCGGCAGCGAGCGGCCCCGGACAAGCCACGGACTCGAAGATGCTCGGCAGAATACGAGGGCTGCTGGCCAAAGCCGAGTCGACGCAATTCCCCGCTGAGGCCGAGGCATTATCGGCCAAGGCCCAGGATCTGATGACCCGCTACGCGATCGACAGTGCGCTTCTCGACGCGGGGAACCATCGCAGCCTGATCGACGATGTCGTCACCCGTCGCATCATGGTGAGCAATCCGTACTCCAAAGCCAAACTGCTTCTGCTGCACTGCGTATGTCATGCAAATGGCACCAGGACGCTATGGAAGAAGAAGTACTTGCTCGCCAGCGTCATCGGCATGCCCGTCGATCTCGATCTGTGCGAGCTGCTGTACACCTCGCTGCTGGTCCAGTCGGCACGTGCACTCGACGAGGTCGCCGAATCTCCGACTACGCGCACACGCAGCTTCCGCAACGCATTCTTGATCGCATACGCCCATCGAGTCGGCGAACGACTCCAGGACGCACGCAAGCGAGCCACGGCGGCTGCAACACAGCAACACGGTTCTGCACTGGTGCCCATCCTGGCGAAGCGATCCGATGCCGTGAATCGTGTGTACGCCGCCCGGTACCCGGCGACGAAAACGATCAGGTTCAGCAGCAACAATGCGGCGGGATCGTATGCCGGCCGCGCTGCCGCCGAACGCGCCGACCTTACCGGTGGGCGCGAACGTATCGACAAATCCGATCTGGCCTCGTAGTGCGCGCTACATTGACTGCCATGACCGGTCTCGATACTCCCTTGACGCCCCTGCGCTTTCTCGAACGCGCAACGGAGGTCCACCCCCACAAGACCGCCGTGGTGGACGGGCCGAGGACATTCACCTACGAGGAGTTCGCCGCCACTGTCACTCGGCTCGCGCACGCACTGCGCGCGTCGGGTGTCGGCCATGGAGATCGGGTGGCGTACATCGCGTCGAACTCGGCGGAGCTACTGTTCGCGCACTACGCGGTGCCGCTGGCCGGTGCCGTTCTGGTCGCGATCAACACCAGGCTCTCACCGGACGAAGTTCGCTACATCTGCGATCATTCCGGTTCGGTTCTGTTGGTGGGTGATTCGGCACTGCTGGCCGGCCTTGGAACAGATCCCATCGCAGATTCGGTCACCGAGATCGTCGAGACTCCCTCGGTGGACGGCACGTACGAGAAGCTGCCGCACACCACTCGATACGACGCATTCCTCGAACGGGGCACGGACGAACCGATGGAGTGGGAGGTCGACGACGAGACGTCGACCATCACGATCAACTACACCTCGGGCACCACCGGTCGACCCAAGGGCGTGATGTACACCCACCGCGGTGCTTACCTCAATTCCCTGGGAGAACTGCACCACCAGGGATTCGGTGTCGACACCCGCTATCTATGGACGCTGCCGATGTTCCACTGCAACGGGTGGTGCACCACGTGGGCGGTCACAGCCGCGTCCAGCACACACGTATGCCTTCGCGGAGTGCGCGGCGACGCCATCTGGTCGGCCATCGACAACGGCGTCGATCACCTTGCCGGTGCGCCGACCGTGTTGACCACTCTCGCCACTGCTGCAGAGGCACATTCACTCGATCGACCGCTGACCATCGTCACAGCGGGAGCTCCTCCGAGCCCGACGATCATCGCCAAGATCCGAGCATTGGGAGCAACGCTCGTACACGTCTACGGCCTCACCGAAACCTACGGTCCCTATTCGGTGTGCGAAGCAAAGCAGGAGTGGCTCGAACTGGACGCCGACGAACAGGCTCGTCGTTTGGCCAGACAGGGAGTCGGCATGCTCACTGCGGACCGTCTGCGCGTGGTACGCGACAAGCCCGGTCCCGGTGGAGTGTTGATCGACGTCGAACCCCACGGCGGCGAAATGGGCGAGATCGTCATGCGCGGCAACAACGTCATGAAGGGGTATTACAACGACACCGCCGGAACGACAAAGGCTTTCGCGGGCGGCTGGTTCCATTCCGGTGACCTCGGGGTGATGCATCCCGACGGCTACGTTCAGCTACTCGATCGCGCCAAGGACGTCGTCATTTCCGGCGGCGAGAACATCTCGACCATCGAGGTGGAGCAGGCGCTGGCGAGCCATCCTGCCGTCGCCGATGTTGCGGTCATCGGGGTTCCCGACGACAAGTGGGGAGAGCGACCGAAGGCGTTCGTGGTGCTGGTGCCCGGCGCGGACGCCTCGGAAGCCGAGCTCGTGGCGCACGTGAAATCGGCCATCGCGTCGTACAAGGCCCCGCGCAACGTCGAATTCATCGTCGAGCTGCCGAAGACATCGACCGGCAAGATCAGGAAGAAGGAGCTGCGCGACGCCGAGTGGGGCACGTCCGCGTCGAAGATCAACGGGTAGCCCGCTCTGGTCACGCCATCTGCACACCGGCGATTTCGGTGACGCCGCCCTTGCCGTCGAACGACAACTGCCGAAATGCCACCTTCTCGACGAAGAACCTGTCGTGGCTCACCAGGATCACCGCGCCGGGAAACGCCATCAGTGCGCGTTCGAGCACCTGGGTGCTCTGCAGGTCGAGGTGGTTGGTCGGCTCGTCGAGCACGATGACGCCTGCGCCGAACAACAGGCACTGCGCCAATGCAACTCGTGCCTTCTGCCCTCCGGACAGCACGCCGATCTTCGACTTGAGATCCATCTCGGAGAACTGCAACAACGTGAGAAAGCGGTGCACTTCCTTCTTCGTCGCCGTCAGAGCGAGACTGCCCGGCATCGCGTTCACCGAATGCGACACCGTGTCGTCGAGATCGAGATCGGCCAGCACCTGGTTGTAGTAGATGAACGACGGCGCTTTGGTCTTCCATTTGATCTTGCCGCTGTCCGGCTGCTCGGCACCGACGAGAATGTCGACGAGAGTGGTCTTTCCACATCCATTGGGTCCGGTGATGGCGATGCGGTCACCGCGGTGCACGGTGAAGGAGATGTTGTCGAAGAGTCGTTGCTCCCCATAGCTCTTGGCGATCCCGTTGATCTCCGCCAGGTTGTCGTGCACATGCAGACCGCCGTAGATAGCGGTGACCACCGTGTCGACCGGCCGTGGACTCTTGCTCTTCTTGATGTTCGCCAGTCGACGTTTGAGCACCCCGCTGGGGTTCTTCACTGCTTCCTTGCGATCACTGATCGCTTCTTGCTCGTAGGCCAGCAGCTGTTGTTCGTTGCTGAACTCACGTTCGAGGTTCTTGAGTCGAAACTGTTTCTGCTGAACGTATTCCGAATAACTACCGTCGTACGTCTGCAGGTGATGGTTCTCGATTTCGACGATGCTGGTGACGACCTGCTCGAGGAATGCGCGGTCGTGCGAGACAACGAGAAGCGCGCCGCGGAAATCTCGTAGCCAACGTTCGAGCCACGCGATTCCGGCAACATCGAGGAAGTTCGTCGGCTCGTCGAGGAGTAGGACGTCCGGGGCCTCGATGAGGATCTTGGCCAACGCTGCGCGGTTGCGCCAACCACCGGACAGTCGATCGACAGGAAGCTCACGTCGTTCGGCGTTGAATCCGAGCATCGACAGCACCGTGTCGATCTGCTGGTGGTAGGTCCAACCGCCGCTGTTCTCCATGGCGTCGAGCAGTTCGGCTTGGCGGTCGACGAGCTTGTACATCTGCTTCTCGTCCAGGTCACCGCCCAATGCGGCCTCAACCTCGGCCAATTCGGTCTCGATCGCGTGGACAGCGCCGAACAGCGATTCGAGCTCCGCCTGGATGCTGCGATCGCCGTCCAGTTCCGAGAACTGCGAGAAGTACCCGATCCGGGCTCCCTCGGTGACATCGACCGTCCCCGTATCGGGCGTCTCACGCCCGAGAAGCAGCTGCAGCAGGGTGGTCTTGCCCGTTCCGTTGCGCCCGATCAGCCCGATGCGATCACCGTCGGCGAGACGAAAGAACACCTCGCGCAGCATCACCTTCTGGTCGTATCCCTTGGCAACGTCGTTCAAGCGAATCCAGCTCAAGCGTCCACTTCTCCTGAATACACGGGTCCGCTGAGTAGTCGAACCGGGCTCGCTCACTCTAGCCGCGCGCGGCTCCGTTCGATTCTGCTGCTCACGTGGACTCCCACAACCACAGGTAGTAAGCGAGGCGCTCACTGTCGAGGTCGATGCCGTATGCGTCCAAGAAGGCCGCGCAGTAGTCGCGTCCGAAGTTGTACTCGGTGCTCCAGATTGCCGGTGCCAGGTCTGCCCATCGATCGGCGACGCCCATGGTGCCCATGTCGACGTGTGCTGCCCAGGATCCGTCGTCGGTGATCAGGGTGTTGGGCATACAAGCGTCGCCGTGGCACACGACGAGTCGATCGATCGGCGGCGGTTCGACCGGCAGGTCGCGATCGCCGATGCGAGAGATCACCGACCAATCGAACGGGCATTGTGCGACGGGGACAGCATCATGAAACGCCCGAAGGCCGGTCGCCGCCCCTCGAACTGCGACAGCCGGGTCGGTCTTCCACCGATCGGCTACCGCGTTCCCCCACGGCAAGGCCTCGGTCACCATCCAGGAGCCCGAGTCATCGGAACCGGTGTCGAGGACCTCGGGCACCGGGCTGTATCGAATCACCCACTGCAGACGACGCCTCTCCTCCTCCAAGTCGATCGAGGCCGCGACCGGCGTCCACTTGACGTAGCGTCCTGTGCCGAGACGAAAAGTCAACCCGCCCAGTTCATTCGACCACACCGGCTCGATATCGTCAGGTCCCGCCAAGTCTCGCACCACGGTCGGGACTGTGATGTCGCCGTCGGGCACACTCATCGATCGGTGATGTTCGCAAGAGAATCGACGGGCGGAGACACCACCACGGGGTCGCGACCCGACCACAGATCCAGTACCGCTTTGGGGCGCGCCAGCAACTCTCGCGCGTAGTTACGCACCACTGCAAGGGTATTGCAGTCGATGCACTCGGCCGTGACTCCGTCGACGTCGAGGTCCATGTCCTCACACAACGCTACTGCTCGCGACACGTGGAGGGGTTGGCTGATGATCAGTCCCCGTTCGACGCCGAACGTCTCCTTTGCTCGGGCGCAGGTGTCGTAGGTGTCGATGCCGTGATCGTCTCCGATGATCACACTGGGGTCGATTCCGTGCTCGATCAGGTAGTCGGTCATGGCTTGAATCTCGTTGCCGGAGTTGCCGTCCGCGTCACCGGAGACCAGGATTGCCTTGATCTTCCCCGCTGCCATCAAGGCAATCGCCGTGTCGAGCCGTCCGGCCAGAAATCGCATCGGCTTGCCGTCGCGTACCTGTGCACCGAGGACGATGGCCACCGGCGCGTCCGGCGCATCGTCGACGTCGTAGACCTTCCCCGCCGTCGCATACGCCACCCAACCGGCCGATGCCAGAACGACGGCAACCAGGGCGGCGACCACCGCGCAGAAGGCACCGACGAGTCGCCGGCCCAATCCTCGGGGCTTCGATTCGGTACTCATGATCTCGTTTCGTCGTCGTCAGGAAACCTCAAGCTAACCCACGAATACGGCGACCGAGGGTCGCCGCAGCGCACCCATACCGATTCCACAGTGATCCCTCAGAGCCCGCCCCTGCTTGATTGCACAGTTCGGAGGCGGAGTACCGTTCGATCAGTGAATCCGCTGCTGACCTCTCGACGGTATGTCGACTTGCGTCTGCAAGCCAGCGCTACCTGTTGACGGTCCTCCAGACCGCAACCCCCTGAAGTTCGGCCCATCGGCCGACCAGCACTTCTGTCGCCCATCCCTGGCGATACCTCTCCTTTTCGAAAGGCATATCCATGTCTGCGCCCAGCGCTACCCGAACGCGCCGTGTCCCTACCTGGGCAACCGCATTCGGTCCACAGATCATTGCCGGACTCATTCTCGGAGTCGTATTCGGACTCATCGCCCGATCGATGCCCGACGCCGCCGACGGGAACGAGAACTGGTTGGTCGGCACCCTGTCGACCATCGGTTCGAGCTACGTCAAACTTCTCACCGTCGCGGTGATCCCGCTGGTGTTCACGGCGATCGTCAGTTCCATCGCCAACCTGCGCGAGGTCACCAATGCTGCCCGTCTGGCGATCCAGACGCTGTGGTGGTTCGCCATCACGGCATTCATCGCCGTCATCATCGGCATCGTGATCGGGTTGGTCGCGCAGCCCGGCTCGCGTACCAGCGCGGGCGCAGATTCGGCGGGCGATCCGTCGAGCGTCGGGTCGTGGTGGTCGTTCCTCACGGGGCTGGTGCCGAACAACTTCCTCGCGCTCGGTGCGAGGACCACGGTCGCCGACAGCGGCACCGCAACCACATCGCTGAGCTTCAACATCTTGCAGTTGCTGGTCATCGCTGCTGCCATCGGCATCGCTGCACTCAAGGTAGGCAAGAAGGCCGAGCCGTTCCTCGAGTTCAACGCGTCACTTTTGGCCATCGTGCAGAAGGTGCTGTGGTGGATCATCCGCTTGGCACCGATCGGCACCGCCGCTCTCATCGGCAACGCAGTGGCGACCTACGGCTGGGATGCCATCGGTTCACTCGGAGTCTTCACCGTGTCGATCTACGTCGGCCTCGCCGTGGTGTTCTTCGTGGTGTACCCGTTGATCGTTCGCGCGCACGGCCTTTCGGTGCGCAACTTCTATTCGGGAGTGTGGCCGGCCACCCAGCTGGGCTTCGTCTCGCGTTCGTCGATCGGAACCCTGCCACTCACCGAGCGCGTCACCGAACGCAACCTCGGAGTTCCGCGCGAGTACGCGTCGTTCGCGGTACCTCTCGGGGCGACGACCAAGATGGACGGTTGCGCGGCAATCTACCCCGCAATTGCAGCGCTCTTCGTCGCTCAGTTCTACGGCATCGATCTCACCATCACCGATTACCTGCTGATCATTGTGGTGTCCGTGATCGGTTCCGCCGCAACGGCAGGAACAACGGGTGCGACGGTCATGCTCACCCTCACGCTGTCGACACTCGGATTGCCGTTGGCCGGTGTCGGTCTGTTGCTTGCGGTGGAACCGATCGTCGACATGGGACGCACCGCAGTCAACGTGACCGGTCAGGCATTGGTGCCGACCATCGTCGCCAAGCGTGAGGGAATTCTCGACCTCGAGCGCTACAACGCTCCGCGAAACGGTGACCCCTTCGTCGACGAGGAAGCGGACGTGGAACTCGCTCGCTGACAGAGCAATTCGATCTGCGATTCCCGACGACCGAGCACCTGGGTCGTCGGGAATCGGCGTCTATCGCGGTGGTGACAGAGCTTCGACCGCGGACGCGGTGTCTGTATCGGTCGCCTCGACACTGGCGAAATAGTGTCGAAAGAACTCCCGCATCGTCTTGATTATCTCGATCTGTCGCGTAATTGCGAACCGAGCTGAGCCGTCCTCCCCAACCGCCAAACGGTGAAACTTTGCCCCGAGCATCTGTGCTGAGGGCAGCTCTCCGAACGCTTCGGGTTTCGACAGCCTGAGCGTCATTTCGAGCATTCTGTACAAATCGTCCAGGTAGTTTGCACATACGTTGTCACACGCGCGCGCCATGTCCGCTTCGATATGAAGTGTGCCGTCCGATGCTTGCTGTCGTAGAGACCGCCAGTGGGTCAAGTTCTGGGCGAGTCGTTCGGATTCGTTGATCATTGCGTCCCCTGTTCAGGCCGGCAAAAAGCTTTGGAGCTCGGTGGCATGTCTTTGGACCTCGGCGCAAGGGTCCCCCAAAACGTCTTCCAATCCGATCCTGTCCAAGGCGAAGATGATCAGGTTTCCCCCTACGTCGAGCACGATGTCGCAGCCAGTTGGCGGATCTCCCTGGTAATCGGTGTTGTACCTCACCGCGTCGCGTGAGCCGACCTGCAACGGCAATTGGCGTTGATTCTGTGGGCTCCGCAAGTATTCGTCGATCGAGTTGATCGATGACATGACGGATAGGTAATACCAAGGGCTGGTTCCGGAGGCGTCCCAGGTGCAGTTTTTCCAACCTGGGTAGGTGGTGAGACCTGCGAAATCCGGTCGCTCAGTGCTGACGTCCAATCCACTTGCCGTCACGGCAGATTTCGGAATGGTGCATGGATCGAATGGCTCCGGACCGGCCGCCATCGTCGTCGATTCCGTCGAGGCGTCCCCACTCGCGACCGGGCTGCCCTGCGTCGAGCCCCCACAACCCGTCAGCACCAGCGCCGAAGCACAGACCACCGCGAGCAAACGCCCACCCACCAGCCGCATTCGTCCAACCTCTCGACACAGACGTCACTGAACGGTTGGACGCGACGCGTGCTCGATCGGTTCCCTCAGACAGGCTGAGAGGCTCGCAGCTCCCGAGTCGCCTTCGAGGTGAGGCTCCTGCGTTCTGCCGCCCACACCCACAGCGCCAGCGATATCAATGCGATCACTTCGGCGACGACGAGCACCCGCTCCACGTAGCCGAGTGTGACGACGCGGTACCAAGGCCGCGAGCCGGTTGCTCCCACTGCCAGCGCGTAGACGATGGGCATCAGTGTCACGACGGAGAGCGCGCTGAGTCCCATGGTCACGCGGGCGCGCACTGCCCACACGGTGCCCCGAAGCCAGGGCCGCGAGAACGCGAACACCGCGACCGGGATGCTGACGAACGCCACGGCAGCCCCCAACCTGTGGATCGTCCCGCCGAGGCTCAGGGAGGCGTCGTTCGACCAGTCCTGCTTCGGCACAGCGACGACGGCAATGAGCCCCACGGTCCACAGCGTGAGGAAGATCGAGGCGGCTGCACCAGGCCGAGTGAGGCGATATCGAATCGCGGACGCGAGGGTGAGTGCAGAACCGAATGCGAGCAGTACGACGCCGATCGAGAACACCCACTGCTGCGCGCCGAGTCCGTATTCGCTGATCGTTCGGCGCAGATGGGAGGGCGTATGCCATGCAGTGTGGATATCGAGAACCAGCACCACGAGTGCGCCCAGCACGATCGTCAATGCGCCGATCATGGCCGGTCGAATCGGCACAACGCCTCCCCTCTCGCACGGCGTCGATCGCCGTCCCGCACTCCATGTTGCCTGAAGGTTCGGGCGTACCCCCTTGACCCGAGAGAAAGGCGGGCATAACCTACAACCAAATGGTTGTAGATGAGTTGAGTGACGATGAGGTCGATCGCCTGTTCCAGGCGTTCGCCGACAAGACCCGGCGTGACATCGTCGCGAGGGTCACTGTCGGCGAACAGTCGGTGTCGGAATTGGCGGCTCACTACGCCATGAGTTTTGCCGCTGTGCAGAAGCACGTCGCCGTTCTCGAACGCGCCGACGTGATCACGAAACACAAGCGTGGCAGGGAGCAGATCGTGCGAGTTCGATTGGACACCATCGCACGAGCCCGCGCACTGCTCGACGCATACGAAGAGATCTGGCGACGTCGAGTCGACCGGATCGACGAACTACTTTCCCACGACGAGAAAGGCTGAATCCATGCCGTTCATCAGCTCCCACAAGGATGCGGAGAATTTGACCATGACGATGGTCGCCGAGTTCGACGCAAAAGTCGAACGGGTGTGGCAGATCTGGGAGGACCCTCGACAACTCGAGCGCTGGTGGGGACCGCCGACGTGGCCCGCGACCTTCGAGAGCCACGACTTCGTTCCGGGCGGAAGGGCGTCGTACTACATGACCGGCCCTGAGGGCGAAAAAGCCGCCGGCTGGTGGCTTTTCACCGAGATCTTCGCGCCGACCACACTGTCCTTCGATGACGGTTTCGCCGACGACTCCGGCAACCCGTCGTCGACGATGCCCGTCACCCACGCCATCGCGACCCTCGAAGACGTCGGTGGCACAACACGTATGACCATACGTTCGCGATTCGACAGCCTCAGCCAGCTCGAAGAACTCGTCGAGATGGGCATGGACGAGGGCATGGCACTGGCACTCGGTCAGATCGACGCCATCGTCGCCGACTGATCGTGGTGCGCGGAAACTCGGACTCGGCGACGTGTGCTGTCTTGATACATGTGGGACACGGGTGTCTCGATACATGTGAGACACGATTCTAAGCGGCGGGGCGGGGGAGTTGTCCTTGGTAGAGCTTG